>VXOS01000154.1 GCA_009839925.1 Chloroflexota bacterium | reverse complement strand
GCCGTCGTGTCGCTGCCGCCGCGCCCCAGCGTCGTGATGTCGAAGTCGTCCGAGGCGCCCTGGAACCCGGCGACGATCACGATCCGCCCGGCCGCCAGCTCGCGCTCGATCCGCCCCGTCTCGATGTCCGCGATGCGGGCGCGTCCGAAGACCGCGTCCGTGCGGATGCCGGCCTGCATCCCGCTCAGGCTGATCGCGTCCCGCCCCAGCTCGTGCAGCGCCATCGAGAGCAGCGTCGAGGAGACCGCCTCGCCGGTGGAGAACAGCATGTCCAGCTCGCGCGGGCGCGGGTTGCTCGTGACCTCGTTCGCCAGCCCGATCAGCCGGTCCGTGGTGTCGCCCATCGCCGAGACGACGGCGACGACCCGGTCGCCGTCTCCGGCGCGGGCGGCGATGCGGCCGGCGACGTGCGTGATGCGCTCCGCGTCCGCGACGGAGCTGCCGCCGTACTTCTGGACCACGAGTGCACCGCTCGGCTCGCTCAACTGGCTACTACCCTACTGCCGGTCCGACGGGAGCACCTCGGCGCCCTCTGTGCGCAGCGCGCAGACGCGCGTGAAGGCCTCCACGCCGCGGGCGGCCGCGGCGGCGCGCATCGCGCCTGCGATCTCCTCGAAGCGGTCGGTCGCGAGCGCGGCGATCGTGGGGCCGCCTCCGGAGAGGTAGACGCCGTGCGCGCCGGCGTCCCGCGCGGCCTGGAAGATCTGGTACATCGGCTCGAAGATCGTCGCGCGCGCCGGTTGATGCAGCACGTCCTCGGTGGCGATCTGCAGCAGCTCGTAGCGGCGCGCCTGCAACGCCGCGAGCAGCAGCGCCGCGCGGCCGATGTTGTGCACCGCCTGGTTGCGCGTCAGCCGCTCCGGCAGCCTGCGCCGCGTCTCCTCGGTGGGCATCGAGAACGCCGGGATCAGCAGCACGAGCTGCAGCTCCTCCGGCAGCTCGACGCCGGTCTGCGTGACGCCCGCGCCCTCGTCCGTCTCGACGATCACGCGCAGCCCGCCGAACATCGCCGGCACGGCGTTGTCGGCGTGCCGTTCGAGCTGCACGGCCAGCGGCAGCAGCATTTCCCGGTCGAGCCCGCTGCCGGTCAGCGCGTCGGCGGCGAGCAACCCACCGACGCGAGCCGCGGCGGAGATCCCGAGCCCGCGCCCCACCGGCAGATCCGACTGGTACGTCACCTCGATGCCCGCGGGCAGCGGGAGCGCGGCGCGCTCGTAGAGCAGCAGCGCGGCGCGAGCCGCCATCGCGGGGATCGGGTCGGCGTAGGGCGCAACGGGCTCGTCGCTGAGCCGGAACTCGAGCCTCAGGGTCCAGTCGAGCGCGACGCCCAGGCTGTCGAAGCCCGGCCCGAGGTTCGCAGATGTCGCGGGAACCTCGACGGCGACTGCCCGGGCGACCATTGCCGCCCCGGACCTAGTTCAGCCGCTCGAAGATCGAGGCGATGCCCTGGCCGCCGCCGATGCAGAGCGTAACCAGGCCGTAGCGGCCGCCGCTGCGCTCCAGTTCGTGCATCGCCTTGACGGTCAGGATCGTGCCGCTCGCGCCCACGGGATGCCCGAGGGCGATCGCGCCGCCGTTCGGGTTCGTGCGCTCGTCCGGCAGCCCGAGCGAGGTGCTGCAGGCAGCCGCGACGGCGGCGAACGCCTCGTTCAGCTCGATCGTGTCGAGGTCGTTGACGCTGAGGCCGGCCTTCTCGAGCGCGCGCTCCGAGGCCGGGATCGGGCCGGAACCCATGATCCGGCCCTCTACGCCCGCCTCGGCGCGGGAGACCAGGCGCAGCCGCGGCGTCAGGCCCAGCTCGGCGGCCTTCCGCGCTGTGGTGACCACCACGGCCGCCGCGCCGTCGTTGATGCCGGAGGCGTTACCGGCGGTCACGGCGCCGTCCGCCTTGAAGGCCGGGCGCAGCCGGCCGAGCGCCTCCAGGTCCGTGCTGCGCGGGTGCTCGTCCGTGTCGAAGGTCACGGTGTTACGGCCCTGGCGTACCTCCAGCGGGAGGATCTGGTCCTTGAAGCGGCCCGCCTCGATCGCGGCGAGCGCGCGCTCCTGCGACTTCAGCGCGTACTCGTCCTGGACCGCGCGCGAGACCTCGAACTGCTCGGCAAGGTTCTCCGCGGTGATGCCCATGTGGCATTCCTCGTGCGGGTCCGAGATGAGGTGCAGCAGGTTGTCCTCGACCGTGTCGTGGCCAAGGCGGTAGCCGGTGCGGCCCTTGCGCAGCAGGTAGGGCGCCATGCTCATGTTCTCCGCCCCGCCGGCGACGATGATCTCGGCGTCGCCGGTCTGCAGCCAGCGGGCGGCGGTGTTGATCGCCTCCAGCCCGGAGCCGCAGATGCGGTTCACCGTGTAGGCCGGCGTGTCGATCGGCAGCCCCGCCTTGAGCGTGGCGACCCGCGAGATGTAGCCGTCCTCGGCGACCTGCCCGACGCAACCGAGGATCACCTGGTCCACCTGCTCGCCCTCGATGCCGGCGCGGGCTACGGCTTCCCTGATGACCGCCGCTGCGAGGTCGGAAGCGGGCGTTTGGCTAAGCGTCCCGTTCATCGTGCCGATGGCGGTGCGGACACCGCTGATGATGACCACGTCATCCATGCCGAGGCCCCCTTTGGGCGCGCCGCTGCGATTCCGGCGCAGTCTACATGAGCGATACGCAGAGATCGCCCCTTCAGGATGCACAAGCCGTACACAAATCGCTGGAGATTGCGGGAGATTTCCGCGAGGCGGCTCACGCCTGGAAAAGGCGCTCCACGCTCACCCACGCCGCCTCGGCGAGCGTGTCCGGCGGCTGGGTTGCATCGAGCACGAGCCAGCGCCCGCCGGCCTCCGCCTCGGCCAGGTAACCGGCGCGGACGCGGCGATGGAAGTCCAGTGGCTCACGCTCCAGATAGTCGGTGACGAGGCCCACGCGGCGCAGCCCTTCGAACGGGGGCAGGTCCAGCAAGACCGTCAGATCGGGCATCAGCCCGCCCGTCGCGACCGCGTTCGCGGCGTCCACCGCCTCGCGCTCGATGCCGCGCCCGTAGTGCTGATAGGCGACGGTCGAGTCGGCGTAGCGGTCGCAGAGCACGAGCGCCCCACGATCGAGCGCCGGGCGGATCACCTCCGCCACGATCTGCGCGCGCGCCGCCGCGAACACCAGCAGCTCCGCTCGTGCATCCGGAGGCTCGGTGGAGGGCGCGCCCAGCAGCGCCTCGCGCAGCCGCTCGCCCAGCCAGGTGCCGCCGGGCTCGCGGCACGTCACCACCTGGTCGTCGGCCGCGCGTGCGCGAGCCGTCAGGACGGAGATCAGCGGTGACCCGCCCGCGCTCCCGCCGCCGCCCTCGCGAGCGCGCTCCGCGAGGGTGGCCAGCAGCGTGGACTTGCCGGCGCCCTCGCCGCCCTCGAACGTGACGAAACGGCCCTGCCGCGGTCCGCTCATCGCCGCTCCTCCAGTGGCTGGGCGCCGCGCGGCCACGGTGGGGGCGCTCCCGCGCCCGGGCCGGGCGCGACGAGCACGCGCCGGTAGGGCTCTCGCCCGCGCGAGGACGAGGTCGCCCCGTGGCGCGCAGCCAGCTCATGCTGCAGGCGGCGGATGTAGGAGTTCTGCGGCGTCAGCTCGATGCGCTGCTCGCCGCCATGGCTGACCGCGGCGATCGCGTCCTCGGCCTCGCGCAGCGCCGCCGTCGTCGGGTCCGCGCCCTCTCCGTCGCCGCGCATGCGCAGCAGCGCCCCGGCCATCTGCATCACGGTGTTGTTGCGCAGCACCAGAACGGGCACGCCACGCGCCTCCGCCTCGCGCAGCGGGCCGCTGCGCCGCCGGTAGTAGGGGCGCAGCGTGAGCACCGCGTCCGCGTCGGCGAGGCGATCGACCACCTCGGCCTGCGACCGCGTCGAGGTGATCGCCTCCTCCAGCCGCGCCCGGCTCACCCCGAAGGGCAGCAGCCGCCGCGGCGGGCCGCCGGGGGCGGGGGTCAGCATGCGCGGCTCCGTGCGCGCCTCGTCGCGCTCGCCCGCCAGCGATTCGTGCGCCGACGGCGCGACGCTGACGCGCTCCACCTGCGCCACCTCGCCGACTGCGCCCAGCGTGCGCACCTCAGCATCGGCGTCGAAGCCGCGCAGCAGCTTGTCCACCGTCGCGCCGATGTCCTCGTGCACCGCCACGCGCACGAACGACTGGATCTCGACCAGCGAGTTGAAGGTCGGCGGCGCGCGGCGCTCCAGCACCGTCTTCTGCGTGCCGCGCCGCCGCGCCTCCTCGTCTCCGAGGGTGACCGACTCGATGCCGCCGATCAGGTCGGACAGCGTCGGGTTCTGCATCAGGTTGTGCAGCGTGTTGCCGTGCGCCGTGCCGATCAGCTGCACGCCGCGCTCGGCGATGGTGCGCGCCGCCGACGCCTCGAGGCTGGCGCCGATCTCGTCGATCACGATCACCTCGGGCATGTGGTTCTCGACCGCCTCGATCATCACCTGGTGCTGCAGTTCCGGCTTCGGCACCTGCATCCGGCGCGCGCTGCCGATCCCGCGGTGCGGGATGTCGCCGTCGCCGCCGATCTCGTTCGAGGTGTCGACGATCACGACGCGGCGGCCCAGCTCGTCGGCGAGCACGCGCGCGGCCTCGCGCAGCATCGTCGTCTTGCCGACGCCGGGCGCGCCGAGCAGCAGCACGCTGCGGCCGGACTCGACGAGATCGAGGATCGCGCCCGCCGATCCGGTCACGGCGCGCCCGACCCGGCAGGTCAGCCCGACGATCCGGCCGCGGCGATTGCGAATCGCCGAGATGCGATGCAGCGTCCTCGGAATCCCCGCGCGGTTGTCATCGCCGAACTCCGAGACCGAGGCGACGACGTGGTCGATGTCCTGCTCGGTGACTTCGCCCTCGTCGAGCGCCAGCTCGCGGTCGCTGTAGCGCGCCGTGGGCGGCCGTCCGAGGTCGAGCACCACCTCGAGCAGCCCGTCGCCGTCCGGGGCGTCGTCGCCCTGGGCGGTCAGCGCCGTGGCGACGCGCGGCGGCAGCGCCGCGATCAGCAGCTCGCGCTCGATGCGATCGTCGAAGCCGTCGGCCACTCGTTACCCTCCGGCCGGCGCGGCCACGCCCACGGTGGCGGGCACGGTCTCCTCCACGGGCTGCGTGAGCCGCCGGCTCAGCAGCACGTACTCCTCCTGTAGCTCGAAGCCCGCGCCCGCGAGCGCGCTCTCGACGGCGGTCGAACCCGCGGGCGTGAGCGCGAACAGCGGCTCGCCCGACGTGAGCCGCGGCCGGGCGCCGGCGAGCAGCGCGACGGCGGCCTCGCTGCTCGCGGCCTGCAGATCGAGCTGTTCCCCACCCTGGCAGCGACCAAGGCTGAGGCAGCCGGCGATGCGGCCGCCCTCGCTGGCAACGAGGTCGTGCGGGCGGCGGCCCAGCCACTGCTGCTCCAGCATCGCACGCCACTGCTCGTAGGTCGGCGCGAGCACGCGCCGCGCGGCGGGCGGCAGCAGGCGCTGACAGAGCTGGAAGCGCCCGAACCAGTCGCTCTCCACCGCCTCGCGCACGTCCGGCAGGGACTTCCGCGCCGAGACCGGCGCCCGCCCCGCCACCGGGGCGCGCCAGAGCCGCTCGGCGAGCACGGGATCGAAGCCGTACGAGCGTACCTCGGCGACGGCGTCCTCGAACGCCGCCGGCATGCGCAGCAGCAGCATGTGCACCTCGGAGCGCAGCGCCTCCTCCTCGGCCTGCGCGAGCAGCGCGCCGAGGACCGCGCCGTCCCGGTCGCCAGCGTCGATCAGCGTGTCGATCTGCCAGGCGTCCGGCCCGGCGAGCGGGCGCGCGGTGGCGATCCCATGGATCTGCCTGCCGCGCACCTCGAGCCAGAGGTCGCGGCGCCGCAGCCAGTGCGTGAGCGCGGCGGCGAGGGCGTGCGGGGCCTGCTGCGGCTTGCCCAGCCGCTCGCGCGTGATCGCGAGGTTCGGATAGACCGCACCCTCGAAGGTCACGAGGGCAATCAGATCGCCGGGCCCGATCACGCGGTCAGCTCCTCCGCGCGCACGCGGCGCTCCTGCGCCTCGTCGAGTCGTTCCTCCACCATCGCGGCGAACAGCGCGTGCAGCCGCAGGTCGTTCGTCAGCTCCGGGTGAAACGTCGTCGCCAGCAGCGCGCCGTCCCGGCAGGCCGCGATCGAGCCGTCCTCGAGCCGCGCCAGCACCTCGACGGCGGGTCCGGTCGCGACAATCGCGGGGGCGCGGATGAAGACGCCGCGGAAGGGGCCGCCCTCGACGCCCGCGATCTCGAGGTCGGCCTCGAACGAGTCGAGCTGCCGCCCGAAGGCGTTGCGCTCGACGGTGATGTCGAGCACGCCGAGCGTGGGGCGGTCCAGTCCCGGCGCGCGCTTGGCGAGCAGGATCGCGCCCGCGCAGGTGCCCCAGACCGGCAGGCCCGAGGCGATCCGCGCACGCAGCGGCTCGCGCAGCTCGAAGGCGAGCAGCAGGCGCGCGATTGTCGTGCTCTCGCCGCCGGGAATGATCAGCCCGTCGGCGTCGTCCAGCTGTTCCAGCGTGCGCACCTCGAAGGCGGGCAGGTCGAGCGCGGCGAGGGTGGCGACGTGCTCGCGGAAGTCGCCCTGCAGGGCGAGCACGCCGATCCGGGGACGCCTGGCGCTTGCTGGTGCGGCCACGGGCGCGGCCTAGTTGCCGCGGACCGCCAGCTGCTCCGCCGGCGGCAACGCGGACGCGGACTGCCCGCGCATCGGCTCGCCAATCTCGCGCGAGACCTCCGCGAGCACCGCGGGATCCTCGAAGTGGGTCACGGCCTTGACGATCGCCGCCGCCATCTCGGCCGGCTGCTCCGACTTGAAGATCCCGGAGCCGACGAAGACGCCGTCCGCGCCCAGCTGCATCATCAGCGCCGCGTCGGCCGGCGTGGCGACACCGCCCGCCGAGAAGTTGACGACGGGCAGGCGGCCGAGCCGCTTGACCTCCTGCACCAGCTCCAGCGGCGCGCCGAGCTCCTTGGCGTGCGAAGCCAACTCGTCGTCGCGCAGGCCCTCGATGCGGCGGATGCCGCCCCAGACGGCGCGCATATGGCGCACCGCCTCCACGATGTCGCCGGTGCCGGCCTCGCCCTTGGTGCGGATCATCGCCGCGCCCTCGGCGATCCGGCGCAGCGCCTCGCCCAGGTCGCGGCAGCCGCAGACGAAGGGCACGCGGAAGCCGCGCTTGTCGATGTGGTGGGCCTCGTCCGCCGGGGTCAGCACCTCCGACTCGTCGATGTAGTCGACGCCGATCGCCTCGAGGATCTGCGCCTCGACGAAGTGGCCGATGCGCGCCTTGGCCATCACGGGGATCGTGACGGACTGGCAGATCTCCTCGACGAGCGCGACATGGCTCATGCGCGCGACGCCGCCGGCGGCGCGGATGTCGCTTGGTACGCGCTCCAGGGCCATCACCGCCGCAGCGCCCGCCTCCTCGGCGATGCGCGCGTGCTCGGCCGTGACCACGTCCATGATCACGCCGCCCTTGAGCATCTGCGCGAGCCCGGCCTTCACACGCCAGGTAGCCGTCTCGCCTCGCTCGTCCGCGTCGTCGACGCGGTTTCCGTTGGTGGTCGCCATGACGCTCCCGTACGCGTTCGCGGTCTTGCGCCCTCCATTGTAGCCGAGGACTCCCCGCTGTCGGGGGCGACCAGCCCCAACCTGCGCGGCGGAATCCGGCGCGCGCGCACGGACGTACTCCGTTCGGAGCCCTTTGCGAAACCGTCTCCTCAGGGCAGCGAACGCATCCCTTCCGGTCCCCTCTCCCCGAGGGAGAGGGTTAGGGTGAGGGAGGGTCGGCCCTCCGGAGTTGCGTTGCGCCATCGGAGCTTCGGAGGCGCGCGGGAGTCCTCCCCCTCACCCCCGCCCTCTCCCCGAGGAGAGGGAGCCGGATCGGGCTTGTGGAAGGTTCGCAAGGTCTCCCTCGAAGCCGCCCCGCCGAGGTCCAACCCGCGCTCGTTGCGATTCGGACGTAGAATGGGCGGAGGCCGCGATCGACGCCTCGCGACACGTTGCGAGGGGAGGACGCCACGGCACAGCACTCCGACGCCCCGCCCGCGCAGCCTGCGCCCAACGACCCGGAACCGGACGAGGCCACGCCGCTGCGCCCTCCGGCGCCGCTGATCCCGCGCGCCGCGGCCTCCGAAGACGACGCCGCCGAGCACGAGCCGCCTGCCAGCGCGCCCTACGCCGACCTCGTTGCCGCCTCCGAGGACACCGAACCCGAGCCGGAGCCCGCGGCGCAGCCGGACGCCGGACAGCGCAGGCGGCACCTGATCGTGGCGTCGCTGGCCGCCGGCGTGGGCGCCGCGGCGATCGTCTCCAGCGTCGCGGCCGGCGACGTGGTCTCGATCACATCGTTCGCCGGGGTGCTGTTCCTCGCCGTGGCCGGCGCGCGCTACAGTCTGGCGCGCAACGCCTGACCGGGCGCGGGGAGGCAGCGTGGCCAGTCCCGGAACCTCCAGCCGCGTCGAGCGATTGCTCGTTCCCCTCGATGGCTCGGAGGCCGCCTACCAGGCGCTCGGGGCTGCCTGCGATATCGCCAGGCTGCATCGCGCCAGCGTCACCTCGCTGCACGTGATCGAGGTCCCGCGCACGCTCCCGCTCGACGCCGACCTCGAACGCGACTTCGACCGCGGGGAGGCGATCCTCTCGCGCGCCGAGGAGGTCGCCCGCGAGCACAAGGTGCCGCTCGAAGGCTCGATGTGCCAGGCGCGCCAGGCCGGCCACGCCGTCGTCGACGAGGCGATCGAGCGCAACTCCGACGCGATCGTCGTCGGCGTCGGCTACGAGCGCCCGTACGGCCGCTTCCGCCTCGGTCGCCTGCCGCAGTACGTGCTCGCCCACGCGCCCTGCGAGGTCTGGCTCTTCCGCTACACGCCGGAAGAGGCAGCCGATGGGGGCGGCGTGGCGTAGGCTTAGGCCATGAAGATCGTGATCATGGGCTGCGGCCGCGTCGGCTCCACCGTCGCGACACGCCTCGACGCGGAGGGCCACGACGTGACGATCGTGGACCTGGAGACGCAGGCGTTCCGCCGCCTGCCGGACAGCTTCGGCGGCGAGCGCTTCGCGGGCTCCGGCGTGGACGACCGCGTGCTGATCGCCGCAGGCATCCGCGAGGCCGACGCCTTCCTCGCGCTCACGCAGGGCGACAACCGCAACCTCTTCGCCGCGCAGCTGGCGAAGCATCTCTTCCGCGTTGAGACGGTGGTCACGAGGGTCTACGACCCGCTGCGCGCCGAGCTGTTCGCCGACCTGGGGCTGCGCACCTTCAGCCCCACCCGGATCAGCGCCGACCTCGCCTACGACTCGCTGTTCGAGGGCCGCTAGCCGTGTACATCATCATCGTCGGCGCCGGAAACGTCGGCTACGGACTCGCGCTCGAGCTCTACGGCAACACGGACTACGAGGTGCTGCTGGTCGAGCGCCAGCGCCAGCGCGCGCTGCTGCTGCGCGAGGAGCTCGGTGAACTCGTAGTCGAGGGCGACGGCACGGAGGTGACCTTCCTCGAGCGCATCGGGGCGCGGCGCGCCGATCTCGTGATCGCGGTCACGGGCGACGACGCGCACAACCTCGTCGCCTGCCAGGTGGCGCGCCACTACTTCGGAATCGGCCGCACGATCGCGCGCGTCAACAACCCCCGCAACGAGCGCCTCTTCCAACTGCTCGGCATCGAGGCGACCGTCTCCGCGGCCGCCGCGGTCCTCGCCCAGATCGAGGTCGACCTCCCGGAGCAGGCGCTCATCCCGCTGGTCAAGCTGCGCGCGAGCGGCCTCGAGGTGGTCGACCTGCACGTGCAGGAGGAGGCCGCCGCCGCGGGCGTGGCGCTGCGCGATCTCGAACTCCCGGAACGCACCACCATCTCGCTCGTGATCAGCGGCGAGGGCGCCAACGTGCCCGACGGCGACACCGTGCTGCGGCCCGGCGACGAGATCATCGCGATCATCGACCAGCAGGCGGAGCCGCAGATGCGAGCCCTCGTCAGCGCGCCGCTGCCGCCCGGCGCCGAGCCGAGGGAGCCGGCGCCGTGAGCCGCGTTGCCCACCTCGGCCCGCGCGGTACCTACACCGAGGCCGCCGCGCTCGGCTGGGACCCGGACGCCGAGCTGCTCCCGCTGCCGAGCGTCGCCGCCGCGGCGGCGGCGGTCGAGCGCGGCGAGGCGGACGCCGCCGTCTGCGCCATCGAGAACTCGATCGAGGGCAGCGTGCGCGAGACCGTGGACCTGCTGCTCCAGGAGGACACGACGCTCCTGATCCGCGGCGAGATCGTGATCGGCATCCGCCACGCCCTCGTTGCCGCCGCCGGCGTAAACCCGGCCGAGGCGTCCGTCGTCTACTCACACCCGCAGGCGCTCGCGCAGTGCCGGGGGCGGCTCGCCGAGCTGGCGCCGAAGGCCCAGCCGGTCGCGGCGCTCTCGACGGCGGGAGCGATCGAGTCCGCCGTCGCCGAGCCCGGCACGCTCGCCGTCGGCAACACGCTCGCCGCCGCGATCTACGGCGCGACCGTCTACGCCGAGGACATCGCAGACGCCCCCGGCAACGCGACGCGCTTCGCCATCCTCGCGCCGGAGGACCACCCGCCCAGCGGCGACGACAAGACCTCGATCGCCTTTACCACGTACCACGACCGTCCCGGCACGCTCGTGAGCGTGATGCAGGAGTTCGCGGCGCGCGGGCTCAACCTCACTCACATCGAGTCGCGACCCACGCGGCAGGCGCTCGGCACCTACGTCTTCCTGCTGGACCTGCAGGGCCATCGCCTCGACGACCTCGTGCGGGACGCCCTCGCCAGCGTCGAGGAGCTGACGATGTGGCTGCGTGTGCTCGGCTCATACCCGCGCTGGACCGCAGGCGCTGCCTGAGATCGCGGACGCCGTTCGCCCGGGCTTCTGCAATCGACCACGACCAGAGCGAAGGAGGGCGCCATGCAGCTTGAAGACAAGGTCGCCATCGTGACCGGGGCCGGGCGCGGGATGGGCAGGGCGATCGCCCTGCAGCTTGCCCGCGAAGGCGCGCACGTCGTCGCCGCCGACATCGACGCGGCCAGCGCAGAGCAGACCAGCAGCGCCGTGCGGGAGCTGGGACGGCGCAGCCTCGCCATCGAGGCCGACGTGGGAGAACTGGCCGACATCGACCGCATCGTGCAGCAGACCGTGGAGACCCTCGGCAGGATCGATATCGGGGTCAACAACGCCGGCGTGACCCGTCGCGCGGTCAATGCTCCCGGAGTGACCCGGCAGCTGATCGTCACGGACGTCACCGAGGAGGACTGGGACTTCTTCAGCCGCGTCAATGCGAAGGGCGTCTTCTTCTGCATGCAACGCATGGCACGGGAGCTGATCCGGCAGGGCGACGGGGGGCGAATCATCAACGTCGCCTCGATCGCGGGGAAGGGCTACACGGGCACCTCCAACGCCGCCTACGCGGCGACGAAGGGAGCGGTGATCGCGATGACCCAGATCGCCGCGCACCAGCTGGCCCGCTTCGACATCAACGTCAACTCGATCTGCCCGGGCGCGACCCGCACGGGCTTCGGCGGGACCAGCTGGGATGAGCGAGCCGAAGAGCAAGGGCTCTCCCTCCAGGAGTACGAGCAGCAGCGAGCGTCCGGCATCCCCATCGGGCGCTTCAACGAGCCCGAGGACATCGCCGCCTTGGCGCTGTTCCTGGCGGGGCCCGGCTCGCGCAACATCACCGGCCAGGCGTACAACGTCGACGGCGGCCTGGTGATGCACTGATCAGAGATGCCTGAGATACCCGACCTCGAGGTGATTCGCGGCTTCCTCACGCCGGTGCTGCGCGACAACCCCGTGCGCGCGGCCGAGGCGCGCCTGCCCTGGCTCGTGCGCAGCGGCGCGCAGGAGCTGGAGACGCTGGAGGGCCACGCCTTCGGCGACGTGCTGCGCCACGGCAAGTTCCTGCTCTTCCCCTCGGACGACGGGCGCGTGCTGGTGGTGAACCCGATGCTCACCGGCCGCTTCCACTGGGCCGAGGCCTCCGAGGCGCGCCGCCCCGCACCAGCGATCACGCTCGCCTTCGAGGACGGCCACGAGCTGCGCTACGCCGACGAGCGACGCATGGGCCGCCTCTACCTCGTTGCCGCCGACGACCTCGGCGGCGTCCCCCAGTTCGCCGAGCTCGGCCCGGACGCCCTGGCGATCGACGAGGACGAGTTCGCCGAGCGGCTGCGCAAGCGCCGCGGTCAACTCAAGAACACGCTCACCAACCAGGGTTTCATCGCCGGGATCGGCAACGCCTACGCCGACGAGATCCTCTGGGAGGCCGGCCTGCACCCCCACCGCCGCGGCGCGACGCTGGGCGACGCTGACCGCCGCGCGCTGTACCGTGCAATGCACGCCGTCTTCGATCGGGCGCGCCCGATCCTCGAGGAGCACGTCCGGGACGGCCTGAAACAACGCAAGGAGGAATGGCGAGCGCATCTCCGCGTCCACCGCCGCGCCGGCAAGGACTGCCCGCGCTGCGGGCGCGAGGTGCGAGGTCGCACATCGGGCAGCCGCGAGACGAACTTCTGCCTCGGCTGCCAGCCGCTCGACCTGGGACAGCGGGGCGCCGTCCCCGCAACCGTCGGCGGGTCCGCGAAGGATTGAGCGGGAGACGCGGGAAGAGAGGGGAACAACAGGTGAACGTCAACGGCCGTGACATTGGCGACGCCCTCGACGGGCTCTACGAGGAGATCAGCAACCGCGTGAGCGAGGAAGCCGCGCGCGAGCTGCAGGTCGACAAGTTCGACGGGGATTCGTTCTCGCGCGTGCGCTGGAGCAACGACACGCCGTCCGTACTGATCTTCGTGCACGAGCAACTGCCGACGCACGCCATCCCGCACGTCCTCGGCGTCGCGCTGCAGCACGTGCGGCAGCGCCTCGACCGCTACCCCGACATCCGCCGCCCGAGCGGGCGTCAGGCCGCCGAAGGCGCCGGCCCGCTGCGCACGATGCTACGCGAGCTGGTGATGGCGCCGGAGGCCGAGGCCCAGCTCGCCGACCTCGGCCTCGACAGCGAGTGGGAGACGGAGCAGCGCCACGAGGCGATGAAGCAGATCCTGCGCGCGCCGCCCTCGGACTGGAAGCGCGACGGCACGCTCGGCAACAAGTTCGCCGCGCTGCAGTACGCGCGCTTCGAGCTCGAGCACCCTTCGGCGATGTGGAAGAGCCTGCGCGACGACATGGAGGACTCGCTGCCAATCGCCGCCGAGCGCGGCAAGCGTGCCGTCGCCAGCGTCCGCGAGCACGGCTGGGACTCGCCCGACGCCTGCCTCCAGTCACTGCTCGGCGTGCGCGACAGCATGGGCATGGAATACATCGCCTGGATCGTGGACCGCCGCAACGGCGAAATCATCTGAGGCACGGCACAGCGCCGGGAACGCCCTCGATGCCACCGCTCGCTGACCCGCCCGACCCACCGCTGCGGGGCAAGGTCGCCGTCGTCACCGGCGGCGGACGCGGCATCGGGCGCGCCGTCGCCGCCCGCCGCGCGCGCGGGGGGCCGGCGGGGGGGGGGGGGGGCGGCGGGGGGCGCGGGGGCCCGCCGGCCCCCCCCCGCGGCG
>VXOS01000199.1 GCA_009839925.1 Chloroflexota bacterium | reverse complement strand
AAGAGGGCCACGACCACGACGAGGACGAAGAGGGCCACGACCACGACGAGGACGAAGAGGGCCACGACCACGACGAGGACGAAGAGGGCCACGACCACGACGAGGACGAGGACGGCCACGACCACGACGAGGAGATGCACGTCTCCGCGGAGCACGAGCTCGCCGTCGCCGATGGCGACCCGCACATGTGGCTCACCATCCCGAACGCCATGGTCTACGTGCGCAACATCGCCAACGCGATCGTCGACGCCGACCCGGCCAACGCGGCCGCCTACCGCGAGCGCGAGGCGGCTTATCTCGCCGAGCTACAGAAGCTCGACGAGGAGGTGCGGGCCACAATCGCCACCATTCCGCAGGAGAGCCGCGTGCTGATCGTCTACCACGACGCATTCCAGTACTTCTCCGCGGAGTACGGGCTCGAGCTGGCCGCCACCGTGCTGCCGGGTAACCCCTCGCAGCAGGCGAGCGCGGCCGCCGTCGCCGAGATCATCGAGATCGTCGCCGGCCGCCAGGTCGGCGCCGTCTACCGCGAGCCGCAGTTCGCCGCCGACGCCATCGAGGCGATCGCGGAGGAGGCGGGCGTGCGCGTGCTGACGCTCTACTCCGCCGCGTTCACCGACGAGGTCGACACCTACGTCAAGCTGATGCGTGCGAACGCGGAGTCGCTGGTCGAAGGGCTCGGCGGCGGGTAGCGCACGCGGGGCAGACAACGGAGCGGCCGGTGGCGTCTGATCGCGAACACGCGGACACGCGCCGCCGGCTCGCCCTCGAGGTCAGCGGCCTCTGGGCCGGGTATCCCGGCAAGCCGCCCGCCCTCGAGGACGTCAGCTTCGCCGTCCCCGAGGGCGAGATGGTCGGACTTGTCGGTCCCAACGGGGCCGGCAAGTCCACGCTGTTCAAGTCGATCCTCGGCATCATCCGTCCGCTGCTCGGGGAGGTCCGCGTCTTCGGGAACCCTGTTTCGGAGACGCGGGCGGACGTCGCCTACACCCCGCAGGTCGAGGAGGTCGACTGGGAGTTCCCGGTCAGCGTTCACGACGTGGTGCTGATGGGGCGCTGGCGCGGGAGCAGACCCTTCCGCCGCTGGTCGCGCGAGGACCGCGACGCCGCCGAGGGCGCGATCGAGCGCGTAGGCCTCGCTGAGCTCGCCAACCGCCAGGTAGGTGAGCTGTCGGGCGGGCAGCGCCGGCGCGTGCTGATCGCCCGCTCAATCGCTCGCGGCGCGCGGCTGCTTCTGCTCGACGAACCGTTCGCCGGCCTCGACGCCGCGGTCGAGTACGATCTGCTCGCGATCCTCGACGAGCTCACCGACGAGGGCTGCAGCATCCTGATCGCCACGCACGACATCTCCTGCGTCGCCAGCGCCTGCCACGGGGCGTGCTGCCTCAACCGCCGCGTGCAGGGCTACGGCCCGCCCGCCGACGTGCTCACCGAAGACGTGCTCTCGCGCACCTTCGAGCGCGCGCTCGTCCCGGTCGGCGCGGACCGCGAGTTCATCGTTGCCGAGGGCGAGGGGACGCCCGGGCGGCCTGAGGGCGGTTGATCGTGGAACTCGCCGAGTGGCTGATCGCACCCTACGAGTACACGTTCATGCGCCGCGCGCTGGCCTCGCTGCTGATCGTCAGCCTGGTCGGCTCGGTCGTCGGCACCTTCGTCGTGCACAAGGGGCTGGCGGCCTCCGGCAGCGGGCTCGCGCACGCGACGCTGGGCGGCGTTGCGATCGCCTTCGTCAACGGCGCCAGCGTGGCGCTCGGCGCGCTCGTCGCGGCCGTCGCGACGGCGCTCGGCATCGGCTACGCGCGCCGCACCTCGCGCGTCAGCTACGACACGGCAATCGCGATCTTCTTCGTCTCCGCCTTCTCGCTCGGCATCCTCGTGATCTCGCGCCGTCAGACCTACACACCGGACCTCATCTCCTTCGTGTTCGGTGACATCCTCGGCGTCTCGCAGGCGGACCTGGTCGGCGAGCTGATCCTCGCGGTGGTCGTGGTCGGCTTCGTGCTCGCCTTCTACCGCGAGCTGGTGATGGTCGCCTACGACCCGGCGATGGCGTCCGCGGTCGGGGTGCGGACGGCGTTCTTCGAGTTCTCGCTGCTGGTGCTGATCGCGGTCGCCGTGGTGGTGGCGCTGCAGGCGATCGGCATCGTGCTGGTCACGGCGACGCTGATCATCCCGCCGGCCACGGCCAGCCTGCTGTCCCGGCGGATCTCCCGGATCATGGCGGTGAGCTTCCTGATCGGCGCGGCGTCCTCGCTGGTCGGCCTGTACGCCTCGTTCCACGCGGGCGTCGCCGCCAGCCCCGCCGTCGTGCTCACGGCGACGGCCGTCTTCGCCGTGGTGTTGCTGGCGACATCGCTGCGCCGCACGCGCCTCCCGGCTGCCGCGGCCGCCGAGTAATGCGCTCCCGGAGCGAGAGCGCGAGGGCGCGCCGAGCGTCCGCTCATTCCCCTCGAGCGTCAGGATGTATACTCCGATGGCTTGAACCCGAATGGATCCTCTTTCGCGACGTCACCTAAGGAAGGTCTTGAACATGGGCACAATATCCGTGAATCGGCTCGCCGGTCTGTCTCTCATTTTCGGCCCGGTAATCGCCTTTGTCTTCTTTCTCATCGAGCCGGGCGGACTGCTGATCGATAGCGCCAAAGTTTCAGACGCTGTTGGCTCGATCTCGGCCAAGAGCTCCAACGAAACGCTGACCAATGTAACCAACATCGCGATCATCCTTGGCCTGGCCCTCATCCTCTCGGGCCTCTATGCGCTCATGCGGAACGTAACCCTCGAGGGCAACGGCAAGGCTCTCGTTCAGATGGGCTTCTTTATGACCCTGGTCGGGTTGACCGGTTGGATTCTGTCCGGTGGCATTGACTTTATTCTTGCCGATGCCCAGACCAGCGACGAGATCCGGGGAAGTGTTCCCGTCTACTACGCCGGGTCCGCCCTCGTCTATGCGGGTGGGATTACGCTCGGGTTTGGCAGCCTCATCTTCGCATTGGGCCTCTCCACGAGAGACGACTTCAACCAGACAATCTCCCTGCTGGCTGCCCTTGTCAGCCTGGCGATCATGGTCTTCTTCATCATGGCCGTACTCAGCAACGCCGACCGCGACACCTTTATCGGCATGGCCCGAGGCTGCTACGTGCTCCTGGTTATCTGGTACGGGTATCTGGGCGTCGGACTGATGAACCGGCCCGATCCCGACCTGTGGCGATAGCCAGAGTCTAGGACCTGCCGGCGGCCTTCCCGCGGTTCGCCCTTGCCATACGCGCGAACCGCGGTGCTGGCGGGTTTCGTCGCCCTGGTCGCGCTGGCGCTGCTCCCCGCGCTGGACGGCGACCCCGCCCCGCGCATCGCGGATGCGCAGGGCGGCGAGCTGACCGTCACCCTCCTCCACAACAATGACGGTGAGTCGGCCTTGCTGCCCCTCACGAACACGGTCGAGGCGGGCGACGGCACCGTCGAGCTGCCGGTCGCGGGGATCGCCGCCTACAAGGCCGTCGTCGATCGAGAGAGGGCCGCCGCTCGCGCGGACGGAAATGCGGTCCTGGCCGTCGACGCGGGCGATGCGTACCTCTCGTCCGCCGCGTTCATCTGCGGCCAGCGAGAGGGCAGCCCGTTCTTCGATGCGCTGGCCCAGAGCGCCATCCCCTACGATGCCCACGTCATCGGCAACCACGAGTTCGACTCGACGCCCGATGTCCTCGAGCGCTTCATTCGCAGCTTCGAGGGCCAGCCCTTCCTGAGCGCCAACCTCGACTTCTCGGGCGAGCCCGGCTTCGCCGACCTTCTCGATGAAGACGGGCTCATCGAGCTGCCCATCGCCGATAGCCGCGTGGTCGGGCGCTCGTTGATCCTCGACGATCCCGTCACCGGCGCCCGCTTCGGCCTGGTGGGCGCCACCACGCCGGGCCTGCCCACCATCTCGATCCCCCGGCACGTCGCCGTCACACCCGATCTGGCCTCGACCGCGGCCGCCGTCCAGTCCGAGATCGATCGCCTGCTCGCGCGGGGCGTCAGCAGGATCATCTTTGTCAGTCACCTCCAGAGCCTCGCGAGCGACGTCGCCATCGTCGCCCTGCTGCGCGGGGTGGACATCGCCGTCTCCGGCGGCGGCCACGCCCTGCTCCAGAACCCCGCCGTCGCTGCTTCGCTCCAGCTCCTGCCCGGCGAGCGCGCCCCGGTCGAAGGCGAGTACCCGCTTGAGGCGACGGACGCCGCCGGCAGGACCGTGTACATCGTGACCACCGCGGGCACCTACAAGTACGTCGGCCGCCTCGACGCCGTATTCGACGCGGCGGGCGAGGTCGAGAGCATCGTCGCCGCGACGAGCTACGCCCGGCCGGTCGTCCCCGCCGGCGAGGCAGCCACCCTCGCGGGATTCGCCGGCGTCGTCGTCCCCGATCCCACGCTCGTCGCCACCGTTGAGGAGCCGATCGCGGACTGCCTCGCCGGTCTCGCGAGCACGACCATCGCGACCACGGAGGTGCTGCTCGATGTCTCGCGCGCGGGCGTGCGCGGCGGCGAGAGCAACGCCGGCAACCTCGTGGCCGACGCCTTTCTCCACGCCTACGCCCGCGCCGCCCCCGGCCTGGGCCTGCCTCGGCGCGGCCCCGCCAACCCGGTCATCGCCATCCAGAACAGCGGCGGTATTCGCCAGAACGCCGGCGACACGCTCCCCACGAGTGGGACCGCCCCCGGCGCGCTCTTCCTCGTGAATACGCTCGACGTGCTCCCCTTCCCCAACGCCGTCTCAGTTGTCAGGAACGTCTCGCCCGCCGACCTCAAGGCCGTCTTCGAGGTCTCGGGCGAACGCTACCCCGCTCCCAGCGGCGCCTTCCTCCAGATCGGCGGGATCGCCGTTGTCTACGACCCCTCGCGCCCCGCCGGGGAGCGGGTGGTGAGCCTCACGCTGCCCGGCGGCACGCCGATCGTCGCGGAAGGCGCGATCGTCGAGGGCGCCCCGGCCGTCACCATCGTGACCAACAGCTTCGTCGCCGATGGCGGGGACGGCTACGCGATGCTCGGAGGGAACCCCGACAAGCTGCGAATAGTCGCCAGCTACGAGCAGGCCCTGCGCGAGTACCTGCGCGCCTTGGGGACGATCCGTGCCGGCGACCCTCGCTACGCCCCCGGCGGCGAGGCGCGCAGCACGTTCCTCGAGGCGTCACCGGCGGGGACCGCCCCTGATGCCGAGCGGGACTCTCCCGCCCCGCCCGTCACGGGTAGCGGACTCGACCACGGCGCGCAGTCGCCGCCGGCGCGCGTGGCTCTCATGCTCCTGATCGTACTGGGCCTGGCGGTCACCCTCGGGGCCGCGTGGACACGACGCTCCAGCCCTCCCGGACCGCGACGCCCCTGACGAGGATCGGGCTCCGGAATGCAACGTCGTGACTCAAGCGATCGCGACGCGGGATGGGACGCCCGCCATGTCTCCGCCCTCTGCGGCCGCGCCTGCCGCGTGATGTAGCCGCCGTCCACGGGCAGCGCCCACGCCCTGCGGCCACGGTGAGTCGAGCGGCGCGGACCCTGCGCGGCGCTACACGATGCGGAGCAGCGCGGTCCCTGACGTACGCTGAGTCCTCCGGAGGTGATAACGTGCCGCCGGATGAGTATCAGCGGCGGACGCCGCGACAGGCATGTAAAGGACTCCGGAAGTGCTCACGATCGACTGTCAGGTTCACGCGTACGAACGCGACCACCCCGGGCGGCCCTGGGCCGGCACGCTCGTCGGCCCCTCCGAGGTGTCCGGTGACGACATGGTCGCGGCGATGGACGCCGTCGGCGTCGACGGGGCGCTCCTGGTCTCCCCTCACCGAATGTACCGCTTCGACGGGAGCTACGCGCTCGAAGTGTACGCCCAGCATCCCGGGCGCTTCGGCCTGATCAAGCCCATCGATCCGGCAGCCTCCGATGTCGGCGGCGAAGTTGCCCGCTGGGCGGCAAACCCCGGGGTCGTCGGGGCGCGCATGATGCTGACCCACCTGGAGCCCGACGCGACGGCCGATCACCCCGGGCTCAATCAGATCCTGGCCGCGGGAGCGGCGAACGACATTCCGATCAACGTGATGTGCTGGCGCAATCTCGATCTGGTCACGGAACTCGCCCGGCGCCATCCCAACACCCGGGTCGTGATCGACCACCTGGGCATCCCACAGCCCTTCCAGCCGCCGCGACCCGAGGAACCGTTCGAAGATCTGCCCGCCGTTCTCGATATGGCGGAGCTCGACAATGTCGCCGTCAAGGTGTCGGGCGCGTGCACGCTGTCGCGAGAGCCGTTTCCCTACGAGGACATCTGGGAGCCGCTGGGGCAGATCTTCCGGGCATTCGGGTTCGAGCGCTGCATGTGGGGCACCGACTGGACCCGCGCGGTCGAGTTCCTGACCTACGAGCAGGGCGTCGAGGCGTTCCGCGTCACCGATCAGCTCACGGAGTCAGAGCGAGCGGCCCTCATGGGGGGCAGCCTCGCGCAAATCTACTCGTGGACGCCGGGTAGCTAGCAACCGCCGGCGCGACGAGCATCGAGACCGGTCAGGCGCCCTCGGCCGACCGGGTGTCGAGCCCGGACCGGCGTCCTTCCCGGGAACGCCCCGTGGCGGAGGCGATCGCCAGATCGTGCGCCCCCGTCCCGGACCGCCCCGGTTCGGTAGTCGGCGAACCCGTACTCGACCGTGCGGATCGCCTTGAATCCGTGGCTCGCCGTGGTCTGCATGTTGCCCGGCCCGACCGCGATCAGATCGAGTCGTCCAGTGACACGTCGCCGCGGCCGACCCACGCGCGCGCACTTGACCCTGGGTTACTGAGACTCTATATCAATAGGCCGCCCTCTGGCCTGCCCATTCGTGCATGCCGGAACGAAGGTAGGGTTTACGTCGTGACTCGCGAGCATCCGTGCGGGCGCATGGCGAGGCACGGTCGTGACTGACGCCGGTGCTGAGTCGCCTGCCACGGCGCCCGAAGCGGGCGCCGCTTCCGAGCAGATCAACCTCTGGACCGGCTTCCGGCTGCTCCTGCCTTTCGCGCGCCACGGGTGGGTCGCGTTCGCGATCGCGGCGATCCTCTCGGCCATCGCCTCGCTGGCGCTGCTTGGCCCGTTCTGGGTCATCTACCGCGTCGTCGACGAGATTGTGGCCGGCCAGGCCACGCGGGACGGCATGTACCGGTACGCCGCGCTCGCCGCCGGCTTCGTGTTCCTCCAGTACGGGCTGATGGCCATCGCGGAATGGACGGGGCACCGCGGAGCCTTCGCCACACTCGAGCAGCTGCGCCTCCGCATCGGCAGGCGGCTCGGCCGCGTGCCGCTCGGATTCCTCACGAACCGACGCTCGGGCGAGATCCAGCGCACGCTCAGTGACGACATCGAGCGGCTCGAGCAGTTCCTCGCACACGTCGTGCCTGATGTGACCTCGGCGCTGACGACGATGCTGTTCATGATCGTTTGGCTGCTGCTCGTCGACTGGCGGATGGCGCTGGCGAGCCTCGCCGTGGTGGCCGTCGCGCTCCCGCTGATGGCGATCGGCACGCGCATCGGCAGCGGCAAGCTGGACGCCTACACGCGCGCCATGGCGCGCATGAACGCCTCGATCGTCGAGTTCGTGCGCGCCATGCCCGTGGTCCGCACCTTCAACGGCACGGGGCGGGTCTTCGGCGAGACGAAGGCCGCGATCGACGACGCTGCGGAGTACGAGGTGCAGTGGAGCCGCGAGTTCCTGCCAATCTTCACGGTCTTCTTCGTGCTGGTGAGTTCGCCGGTGCTGGTCATCGTGCCCGTCGGGCTGCTGCTCTGGCACAGCGGCCTCGTCGACACCTCGACGCTGCTCTTCTTCTTCATCGTCGGGCTCGGGTTCACCCTGCCCCTGCTCCGCCTGCTCAACGTCATGGCGACGTTCGCCTATCTCGGGCTCGGCGCGCGGCTGGTGCGCGAGCTCGAGGAGGCCGAGGTGCTGCCGGAGCCCGCCGAGGCCGCGCGGCTCGAGGGCTCCCGCCTCGAGGTGCGGGGCGTCGACTTCGCCTATCCGGTCCGGGACGAGGAGCCGCGGCGGGTGCTGGACGACGTCACCTTCAACGCCGAGCCGGGCACCGTCACCGCGATCGTCGGCCCGTCCGGCGCCGGCAAATCGACGCTGGCGAGGCTGATCGCGCGCTTCTGGGACGTCGACGGCGGGGCGATCCGCATCGGCGGCGTCGACATCCGCGAGATGCCGATGACGCAGCTGATGGACCAGATCGCCTTCGTCTTCCAGGAGACCTTCCTGTTCAACGACTCGGTCGCTGCGAACCTGCGGCTGGCGAAGCCCGCTGCAACGGACGAGGAGATCGTCGAGGCGGCGACCGCCGCGCGCGCACACGAGTTCATCTCGGCGCTGCCGCAGGGCTACGACACCCCGCTCGGCGAGGGCAGCGGCCGGCTCTCGGGCGGCGAGCGCCAGCGGCTGGCGATCGCGCGCGCGATCCTCAAGGGCGCCCCGATCGTGATCCTCGACGAGGCGACGGCCTACGCCGATCCGGAGAACGAGGTCGCCCTGCAGGGTGCGCTGAGCGGGCTCGTCGCCGGGCGAACCGTGGTGATCATCGCGCACCGGCTCTCCACGGTCGCCGGGGCGGACCAGACCCTCGTGATGGATGACGGACGCATCGTCGAGCGCGGGCGGCACGAGCAGCTGATCGCGCAGGGCGGCCTCTACGCCCGGATGTGGGAGGCGTTCTCCGAGGCGTCCGGGATCGCGCTCACGGGCGGCCCCCCGGCCGCGGCGTCGCTCGCCGGGGAAGGGGCCTCCTCCTGATGCAGCGGACAGCGCCCCCGCCTCGCCCCTACTACATCGGTTCCGTTGCGACCGCCTGGCGTCTGATGGGGGCGCGCGGTCGCGACCTCACGCTCGCGATCGCGCTGCGCTTCCTGCAGGCGATGTGCGCCGGCGTGCCCGTCGTCTTCCTCGTGTGGATCGTCGACCGTCTGCGTGAGGACACGCTGACCGCGACGGACGCCTGGATCGCGACCGGCGTGACGGTGGTCGCGATCGTGGCGCAGTTCGCGATCTGGTACGGCAGCAACCACTTCGCATGGATCGGCAGCTACCGCGCGACCGGCGAGGCGCGGGCGGCCACCCTCGACCACATCCAGCGGCTGCCCCTCGGCACGCTCCGCTCGCGCTCGACCGGCGACGTGACGGCGACCTTCTCCTCCGACTTCGAGGCCGTAGCCCAGTACCTGTCCGACTCGATTCCGGCGCTCTTCGGCGCAATCGGCCTCCCGGTCGCAGTGCTGCTGGCGATGGCGTTCATCGATCCGCCCCTGGGCCTGGCGGTTGCGCTCAGCCTGATCGTCGCCGGGCCGCTCTTCTACTGGGTCAACGCGCAGCTCAAGGCGCTCGCCCTGCTGCGGGGCGACCGCCTCGCGGAGTCCAGCGGACGAATGCTCGAGTACGTGCAGGGCATCACCGTCGCGAGGGCGTTCAACCGCACGGACGACCGGCTCAGTCAGTACGGCCGCGCCGTCACCGCCATTCGCCAGATCAACAACCGGCTCGTGCTGCGGCTCCTGCCGTTGGGGATGCTCACGCTCGGCGTCGTGCAGCTTGGCGTCCCGGTCGTGATCGCGTTCGCCGCCTACCGCTGGTTCGGCGGCGCGATCGACGCCGGCACGGCGCTGATCTTCCTGGTGCTGATCCTGCGCGTGTACGGCCCGATCGTCGCGCTCGCCGGGCAGTTCGAGATGCTGCGCCTGGGGGATGCGGCGCTCGAACGGATCGGTCGCATCATGGACCTGGACGAGCAGCCGGCCCCGGCCTCGCCCTCGATCGAGCCGCAGGGCCACGACGTGGAGCTCGCCGGCGTCACCTTCGCGTACGAGACCACGCCCGTGCTCAGGGACGTCTCCTTCCGCGCGCGAGCCGGCACGTCCACGGCGATCGTCGGTCCGTCGGGTGCGGGCAAGAGCACGATTCTCAACCTGGTCTCGCGCTTCTGGGATCCCGGCGAGGGCGCCGTGCGGATCGGTGGAGCGGACGTGCGCGAGCTGACGCATCAGCAGCTCTTTGAGCACATCACGGTCGTCTTCCAGGACGTGTACCTGTTCCGCGCGACGATCGGCGAGAACATCGCCTTCGGCCGCCCGGAGGCGAGCCGCGACGACATCGAGGCCGCCGCCCGCGCCGCACAGGCGCATGACTTCATCGAGGCGCTGCCGCTCGGCTACGAGACGCTCGTCGGCGAGGGCGGAGCGACGCTCTCCGGCGGCGAGCGCCAGCGCATCTCGATCGCCCGCGCGATGCTCAAGGACGCGCCCATCGTCCTGCTGGATGAGCCGACGGCCTCGCTCGATGCGCTCAACGACCGCGCCGTGCGAACGGCCCTCGCCGCCCTCGTGCGCGGCAAGACCGTGCTCGTCGTGGCGCACCGCCTCGCGACCATCCAGGCCGCCGACCAGATCCTCGTGGTCGATGACGGCCGCATCGTGCAGCGAGGCTCGCACGACGAGCTGATCGAGCAGGAGGGCGGGCGCTACCGCCGGCTCTGGCTCGATCGCGAGCGCGCCTCCGGCTGGCGCCTCGGCCCGACGGGCGCCGCCGGACCGGCACTTGAGTCCACAGCGTGAAACCCACCAGAGGGGTGAATGAATGACCGAGCACGGGATCTGGAGCGGCCAGCACATCACTCGTCGGCGCCTGCTGCAGAGCGCCGGCGGCGGCGCATTCGCGTTCGGGTTTGCGGCGCTGCTCGGCGCATGCACGGACGACGATGACGACGAGCCCGAGGGAGGCGGCACGGCGCAACCCGCCGCGACGACCGCGCCTCCCACGGCCACGCCCACTGCCACACCCGCGGCGACGTCCGCGGCGACAGCCACGCCGGCGGCCACTGCTGCGCCCGCGGCCACCCCTGCGGCGACGCCCGCGCCATCGCCGACCGCTACCCCGGCAGCCGCCGCAACCGCTGCCCCGGCCGGAGGCGGGTGGTTGCGAGTCGCCGCCCCCGGCGCCGCGACCGACGCGTTCAACCCCTTCGCGGCGTTCAGCCTGTTCGACTACGTGGGCCTCTGGAACGTCTATGAGAGCCTCGCCTGGCTCGTCGGCGCGGATGTGCAGCTCGGCCTCGCCGAGTCGGTGGAGCCGAATGCCGACGGGACCCAGTGGACGATCACGCTACGCGACGTGAACTTCCACGATGGGACCCGGGTGCGCCCGGAGGACGTCGCGTACTCCCTCCGAACGCTGGGCGATCCGGCGCAGTCGCCGTTCTTCGCGCAATTCTTCGCGGGGATCCAGCAAGACAACGTCAGCGTCCCGGACGACTACACCGTGGTGGTGCCGCTGTTGTTCCCCCAGGGCGACTTCCTCGAGTCCATCGCCACGATCTCGATCATCGTCCCCGAAGGCTCCGTCGGCGGCCCCGAGGCAGTCGGGAGCGGCCCGTTCAGGCTCGACGCATACGAGGCGGGCAAGAGCATGCGCCTGTCGCGGAACGACGACTACTGGGACGGTCCGCCCGCGCTGCTCGATGGGGTCGAGGTGTTCGCAGTCACCGAGGGAACCGCTCGCCTCAATGGTCTCAAGGGTGGCGAGCTCGACTTCGTCGCGGGGATCCCGCCGGCCGGAGCGAGGGCGGAGGCGGACAACGACGAGATCGCGATCCTGCCGGGCAGCATCGCGAATTCCACGGCATACGCGTTCGCCGCGAACACGCAACTCCCGCCCTTCAACGACCCGCGCACCGTCCGAGCGCTCAAGCTCGCGGTGGACCGGCAGGCACTGGTGAACACGGTGCTGCTGGGGTTCGGCGAGATCGGCAACGACCTCGTCGGGAAGGGCCTTCCCGGCTACAACGACTCGATCCCGCAGCTTCAGCGGGACGCGGCGCAGGCTCGCAGTCTCTTCGAGGCCGCCGGGGTGACCGAGCTGACGATCCGCACTGGCGAGGTCGTGCCCGGCACGCTGGCCGCTGCCGAGTTGCTGGTGCAGCAGCTTGCCGAGGTGGGCGTCGGTCTGGCGCTCGATGAGATCCCGGCGGACCAGTTCTACGCGGATTTCCCGGCGCTCTTCGCGACACCGCTGCAATCGGCGTACTGGACGAACCGGCCGGCCGCTTCGCACGCCTCATTGCTCACCGGATCGCAGGGCGGGTTCAACATCACCGGCATCGGCGGGGAGGAGTACGACGGGCTGCTTGCCCGACTCCGCGCCGCGGTTGACCGTGATGAGCGCAACGAGTTGAGTGCGGCCGTGCAGGAGTACCTGCACGAACACGACGGCATGATCGTCTGGGGGTACCTCGGGGACCTCAACGCCGGAGTGCCGGGACTGAGCGGGATTATCTATAGCCAGGGCGCTCCGCGGTTCCATCGAGCCAGCCTCGAGGGCTAGGTCCTCGCGGTCTCGATCGCGCTGATCGTCGGCATCACGAGCGGGCCGAGTGCACCGTTGGTCGGGCCGCGAGCGGACTCTAGCGCGGCGCCTGGCCGCGCAGGCGCGGCATCACTTCCTCGGCGAACCGCCGCACCGAGGTGAGCACGCGCGCCGGGTTCCCGTCGGCCTCCATGTAGAGCCCGAACTTCCTGGCGCCCGTGGCCCGGGCGAACTCCTCAAACCAGCCGGCAACGAGGTCCGGCGGGCCAACGGGGCTCTCGTTGACGATCCGGGCGGCGCGCTCCTCGGGCTCTCCGACCGGCGGTTCGCGCCGGTAGAGGCCCGGGTGCATGCCCTTGCTCCAGGAATGGACCAACCCCTCGGTCAGTCGCTCGCGCGCGGCTGCCTCGTCGTCGTCGACGAAGCAGATCAGGGTGTGGAGGTGTTCCGCCGCGCCATCCCAGCCCGCCTCCTCGGCGAAGCCGCGATATTGCTCGGCGATCTCGGCGCGCGCCTCGGGTGAGGGAAGGTGGTGGTAGAACTGAAGCGGAATCCGGTTGCGCGCCGCCGCCTTCAGCGAGCCGGGCGTGGTCGAGGCGACGTAGATCGGCGGGTGTGGGCGGGTGCGCGTTCGCGGGCGGACGGCGACCGTGTCGTAGGGGAAGAAGCCGTTGGTGCTGCGCGTTTCGTCATGCGACAGCGCGTCGATCACGGCCTCGAGCGTCGCCTCGATCTCCGTCGTCCAGCGCATCGGCGGGACGCCGAAGACCTTGTAGTCGAGCTCGTAGCCACCGCGTCCCAGCCCGAGGTCGAAGCGACCGCCGCTGAGCTGGTCGTTGAGCGCCGTCTGCTCGGCGAGCGCCACCGGATGGACCAGCGGCGCCAGCGTGACCGCCGTGCCGACACGGATGCGGCTCGTTCGCCCGAGCAGGAAGCCGGCCAGCGTGATCGCCGAGGGGCATACGCCGTACTCGATGAAGTGATGCTCCGTCACCCACAACTCGTCGTAGCCGAGCTCCTCGGCGAGGTCCGCCGTCTCGACGGTGAGCGCGAGCGCCCGGGCGTCGTCGACGCCCTCGAAGATACCGTTGTTCAGGAACAGACCGAACTGCATGGGTGCGTCCGGGGCGTCGTGGGCGGTGCTCATGGCGACGCGGCTTCCGGCACGGGCCTCGGAGACCGCGTCCGCTGCTCTCGATCGCGAACGATTGCCGCGACGGGACGGTCCGCAGCGACGAGCGCGCGAGTCAGCTCGTGGCCGGGGCTTCCGAGGACGTCCTGGACCGGACCATGCTCGCAGACGCGCCGGTCGTGCAGCACCACCGCGCGGTCGGCGATGCGGCGCACCACGCGCAGATCGTGC
>VXOS01000058.1 GCA_009839925.1 Chloroflexota bacterium | reverse complement strand
CGTCTGCGCCGTCCGGCGTCTGGCCGGGCGGGCCCTGCTTGGCGTCCAGCGCCTCGCGCTCGAGGTTGGTGAGGAACATGCCCATCGAGGAGGCGAGATCGCCCTCGGCGATGTCGGAGATGGTGATCTCGACGGACTTCTCGAGCAGCGCCTGGAGCTGCTCCTGCGTGAGCGGAGCGCCCGCCGGGTCGGCGCCGTCGCGCTGCTCCTGGAGGCGCATCATCAGCTGCACCAGCTCCGGCTTGAAGTCGCCGCGGAACTCCGGCTGCGGCGGCGTCTCGAAGGCGACCTCGTCGCCTGAGGGCATTTCCGAGCCGGGCTCGCCCGAGACGTCCGGGCTGATCTCGATCATCTCGTCGCCGAGGGCTTCCCAGTCCACGGCCTCGTAGGCGCCCTGGACGTTGGGGATGCGCTCGGCGATCGCGTAGATCGCCGCGGCCGCCTCGGCCGAGTCCTGCACCGTCGCGTCGCGCTCGCCGACGGCCTCGAGGTGGCCGAGGCCCTCGCGCAGCAGCGGCATCAGGTCGGCGGGGTAGCGGATCGTCTGCGGCTGGCCGAGCGAGGCGCGCAGCAGGTTCTCGAGGTAGGCGGCGCGCAGGCCCATTTCGGCGGGGCTGCTCCGGCTCTCCGCCTCGTGGGCCTGCATGCGCTGCAGGGCGGGGCGGATGCCGCCGTACTCGCGGGCGATGTAGGCGTCGACGCGGGCGTCCTCGACGATCGTGAACAGGCCGGAGATGAGCGTGCGGTCCGCGAACAGGTCGAAGTAGCGCTCCATCGGCGTGGTCGGCGCGGCGCTTGCGCCGTTCTCGCCGGTCGGCGCGTCGCCGTTGACGCGAGCCGCCTCGCGCTCCTCCATGCTCGATGCGAGGAAGGCGCCGGGCGCGCCGAAGACGAAGCGGAACGAGCCGAACTCGATGCGGCCGGTCTGGTGCGTGGTGAAGACCTTGTAGCTGGCGAAGTTCTCCGGTTGGGCGGGGAAGGTGCCGACGTAGGGCGGCAGGTAGATCGCGTTGCCCTCGGTGGTCGCGACCGACTCCTGGACCCAGCCGATGCCGGCGTCGACCAGCTCCTCGGTGGAGCGGATGGCGATCTGCTCGCCGGTGAGCGCCTTCGAGTAGAGCCGCAGCGTGTTGCTCACGTCGCGCAACTCGACGCGCGCGGAGAGGTTGCCGAGCATCTCCTCGGCGCGCGACGACTCGAGGCGGAAGTAGGCCTCGGCGCCCTCGACGTTGCCCTGCTCGAAGAGCAGCTCCCAGCCGGTCTGCAGCCAGCGCTCCAGCTGGTCGGCGGTGAGCCTGGTGAGCACGTGGGGCGAGGAGCGCAGGAACGCCATCGCGGCGGCGGGGCTGCCCGTGGCGAGCCGCGAGGACAGCTCGAGCAGCGTGCCGTGGTAGGTGGGCTGTACCTCGGCGAGCGCCTCGGCGGCCTCGACGAAGAGCGGGTAGCCCTGGCGCCCGGTCTCGCCGGCGACATCGGCGGCGAGGCGCAGGAACGCGCCGCGCTCGTCCTGCGCGATCGGGGCCAGCAGCCCGGGCCCGCGCTCGAAGTAGAGCCGCGTGTCCGCCCAGGAGGCCTTCGCCACGGCGCCGGCGAACTCGAGGAAGGGCCGCCGGTCCGGCGGCGCCAGCCCCGCGAACAGCTCGCCGGAGCGCTCCAGGCAGGAGGCGGCGAGCTGGTACGAGCGCTCCGAGAGCCGGTCGACGATCTCGACCAGGTCGCGCACGGCGTCGAGCGGCAGCGCATGCAGCAGCGCCGGGCTCTGCTCGAAGAAGGAGGCGGCGAGGGCGACGGACTTCCAGTTGCCTCGGGCGAGCCGCCGCCCGAGGGCGGACCAGGGGCGGATCTGCTCGCCGGGGCGGCCGATCCACTCGCCCATGATGCCGAGGTCCTTGTCGTCCGCGCCCTGCAGCGGCTGCAGCACCTCCGGCGTGGCGCGCAGGAAGGCGGCGGCGATCATCGAGGACTGTTCGGACAGCTCACGCGCGACGGCGGCCCAGTCGAGCAGCTCCTCGAAGGAGAAAGCCGGTAGCAGCCGGGGGCTGGCGCGGAAGTACTCGGCGGCCGCCTCCCAGGAGCGCAGCGAGTGGCGCGAGAGCTCGACGCCGGCGTTCGCCCACTCGCCGAGCTGCTCCTCGCTGAGCCGCCCCTCGAGGGCGCGCGCGCCGCTCGCGAGGTCGTCGGCGAGGGTGGGGCCGTAGCCGCGCAGCTCGGCGTCGTAGCGGGCGGTGACGTCCGCGGCCGCGCTCATGTCGACCTGATGCCCGGCCGCAGCGGGTCGTCGAAGATATCGAAGGTGACCTCGCCGCTCTGCGTATCGAGGATCGCGTAGGAGACGCGGAAGCCGTTGGAGGGGTTGCGCGGCTGCCCCGTGGAGCCGGGATTGATTATCAGCGTGCTGTTGACGCGGTGCAGCAGCTCGTAGTGGGTGTGGCCGTAGACGACGTAGTCCGCGCCGGTCTCGGCGAACTCCTTGATGCGCGGGCTGTCCGAGTAGACGTACTCGTACGGCGGCTCGTCCGGACAGGCGTGGAACATCGTGAACTTCTTGCCGCCGATCTCGGTGTCGATGCGGCGCGGCTGCTCGGAGAGCCACTTGAGCAGCTCCGGGTCGGTGGTGTGGTGCGCGCGCACGCGGTCGCCGAGCGGGCCCAGCACGACGTCCTCGTGGTTGCCGAGGACCATACGCGCGCCGAGCTCGCGGAGGCGGCTGACCACGTCGTTGGAGAAGCGGAACTGGAAGATCGCGTCACCCGCGCAGAGCAACTCGTCGACGTTGCCCATGCGCTCGATGGCGATGTCCAGCGCCTCTGCGTTGCAGTGGATGTCCGAGACGATCCCGAGGCGCACGGGCGGTTCCCTATTCCGGGAAGATCGAGGTCACGACCTCTTCGATGGAGCGCTGGACCTCGAACTCGTCGGTGAGCCCCCAGACGACCGCCGTCTGGCAGGCGCGGCGAGGCGCGATGCCGCGGCTGATCAGCCGTCCGGCGTAGACGAGCAGGCGGGTCGAGACGCCCTCGGCGAGGCCGTGTTCCTTGAGGTTGCGGACCTTCTCGCCGAGCTTGGCGAGCTCCATCGCGTCGTCGGCGCTGCAGTTCGACTCGCGGCGGATGATCTCCGCCTCCTGGTCGCGCGGCGGGTAGTTGAACTCGATCGCGACGAAGCGCTGGCGCGTGGAGTGCTTGAGGTCCTTGAGCGCGGACTGGTAGCCGGGGTTGTAGGAGAGCACCAGCAGGAAGCCCTCGGCAGCCTCGAGCAGCTCGCCGCGCTTGTCGAGCGGCAGCAGCCGGCGGTAGTCGGTGAGCGGGTGGATGAGGACGGTGGTGTCCTTGCGCGCCTCGACGATCTCGTCGAGGTAGCAGATCGCCCCCGCCTTCACGGAGCGGGTGATCGGCCCGTCGATCCAGACCGTCTCGTCGCCTTCCAGCAGGTAGCGCCCGACGAGGTCGGAGGCGCTGAGGTCCTCGTGGCAGGCGACGGTGATCAGCGGCACGCCCTGCGTCTCGTCGCCAAGGTGCTGGTGCAGCCGCCAGGACATGTACTCGACGAAGCGCGTCTTGCCGCAGCCGGTCGGGCCCTTGAGCAGGACCGGGATCTGCTCCTCGTAGGCGATCTCAAAGAGGTCGACCTCGTCGGCGACGGGCAGGTAGAACGGCTCCTCGGTGAGCCGGAACTCCTGGACCTCGATCTGCTTGTAGTCGTGGTCGGTGCGGGCCTCGGTTGTGGTCACCGGGTTATCCGCCCTCGGCCGCGGCGGCCGCGCGTGCCTCGGCCTCGCGGCGGGCCTGGGCGCGGGCGCGCCCCACCGCCTGCTTGATGCGGCGATGGAGGCGCATCCACTCGTGGTCGATCTGGTCGCGGAACTGCTTCTGGGTTCCGGAGTTGTCGATGTAGATCTTGGCGTGCCTGCGCCGCTCCCTGTTGGTGAGCTGCGAGTCGAGGCGCGCCTGGGCCTGCTCCGCGTTGAGGCCGTTGCGGTCCTTGAGGCGCTTGATCGCGGTCTCCGGCTCCGTGGCGATGACCCAGACCTCGTCGCAGAGATCCTGCCAGCCGGCCTCGATCATGACCGCCGCCTCGAGGCAGATGACCGTCTCCGGCTCGCGGTCGCGCAGCTCGGCGATCTCCTCGGCGGCGATGCGCCGGATCTCGGGCCAGACGATGTCGGTCAGGCGGTCCATCTTCTCCGGATCGCCGAACACCTTGCCGCCGAGGATGCGGCGGTCGATCTCGCCGTCCTCGCCGACGATGTCGTGGCCGAACTCGTTGACCACGGCGTGGAAGCCGGGCGAGTCCGGCTCGTAGACGCGGTGCCCGTAGCGGTCGGCGTCCAGCACGATCACGCCCAACTCCTTGAGTTGGGCTGCCGCAGTTGATTTGCCGGAGGCGATCCCTCCGGTCAGTCCGAGAACGCGCATCGATCCTCCAGAATCGCGGATCGCGCTTGGGCGGTGTCGCTGGAATCCGGTTGCCGGGCGATTGTATGGACCGGCCAGAGGGGGCGCAAGAAACGCCCCCGCGACGCCTCCCGCCCGCTAGTCCAGGTTCTTCACCGCCTCGATCAGTGGAGGCAGCACCTCCTTGTAGTCGCCCACGATGCCGTAGCGGGCGGCCTTGAAGATGTTGGCCTCCGGGTCCTTGTTGATGGCGATGATCGTCTTCGATCCGCTGCAGCCGGCCATGTGCTGGCTGGCGCCGGAGATCGCGATCGCGATGTAGAGGTCGGGCGTCACCACCTTGCCCGTCAGCCCCACCTGCTGGCTGGGCGGGTACCAGCCGAGGTCGCAAGCGGCTCGCGAGGAGCCGACGGCCGCCTTGTCCGTGCCGATCGCCTCGGCCAGCTCCTCGACGAGCCCGAAGCCCTCGGGGGCGCCGAGCCCGCGTCCGCCGGAGACGACGACGGGGGCGTCCTGCAGTTGCAGGCCCTCGGCGACTGCCGCTTCGCGGCCGACGATCTCGGCGCGGCTCTCACCCGCGCCGGAGAGCTCGACCACCTCGCCGCTCGCGCCCTCGCGCGGCGGGTCCAGCGGCTCCTGCGACTTCGCGCGCACGGTCGCGATCGCGGGCGAGGTCGCGAAGGCGTAGGTCGCCTGGGCGTTGCCGCCGTAGCAGGGGCGCGTCGCCCTGAAGGCCCCGCCGCTGTCCTCGATGCTCACGCAGTCCATCGCCACAGCGGTGTCGCGCCGGAACGCGAGCCGCGGTCCGAGGTCGCGGCCGACGATCGACTGGGCGATCAGGATCACGTCCGGGGCGGACTGGTCGATCGCCTGCTCGGCCGCTCCGACCCACTGGTCGGAGCGGAACTCGTCGTAGGTCGCGTCGTCGTTGACGAAGGCACGGTCGGCGCCCGCGGCGAAGGCTGCGTCCGTCTGCCCGCTCGCGCCGGCGCCGGTGAGGGTTACGGAGACCTGCCCGCCGTCCGCGAGGCGGCTGGCGCCGCCCACCAGCTCGGCCGTGGTGCTGGACAGCGCGCCGCCGTCGAGTTCGCCGATCACGAGGATGTTTCTGGCCATCGTTGCTTGCCTCCCGCCGGGCCCGCCCGGCCCTCGCGGGGCCGCGGGACCGGGTATGCAGCTCTCAGGGACCGCCGCGGCGGCCTACAGGACCTTCGCTTCGCGGAGCGTCGTGGCGAGGTTTTGCGCCTGCTCTTCCGCGCTCTCGCCCTCCATGATCTCGACGTCGCCGCCGAGTTCGGGGATGAACAGCCGCTCCAGCTTGAGGCGCGCGCCGGCGTCGCCCACGGTCGAGGGGTCGAGCCCCAGGTCCTCGGCGCTCCAGCGGTTCACGGTCTTCCGCGCCGCGCGCATGATCTGCTGCAGCTTCGGGTAGCGCGGGTCTCCGATCTCGTTGGAGATCGTGACCACCGCCGGCAGCGGCAGCGCGACCGTCTCGAAGCCGTCCGCGAGCACGCGCTGGACGTGCATCGTGCCGTTCTCGATCTGCACGTCCTTGGCGATGATCGCCGAGGGCCAGCCGAGCAGTTCGGCCAGGCCGAGGCCGACCTGGCCCATGTCCCAGTCGGCGGCCTGGCGGCCGCAGAACACGGCGTCCACGTCGCCGAGCTTCTCGATCGCGGCGGCGAGGGTGCGTGCGGTGGTGTAGGAGTCGCCGCCCTGGAGCGCGTCGTCCTCCAGCAGGATGCCCTCGTCGGCGCCCATCGCGAGCACCTGCTTGATGGCGGCCTGCGCGCTCTCCTGGCCGAGCGAGATCACGGTGATCTTGCCCTCGCCGGCAGCCTCGATGATGCGCAGGGCCGCCTCGGCGGCCATGCCGTCGAACTGGCTGAGCACCGGCGAGATGCCCGGCGCCGGGATCACTTCGTTGTTCGCCTCGTCGATGCGGAACGCCGAGGGCGGCGTCTCCGGGTCCGGAATCTGCTTGGCGCAGACGACGAAATGCATGGTTACCCCCTCAACAGCGAGCCCGGCCACCGGTCGGCCGAGCCCGCGCCGATCATCAGACTACTACGCCCCGGCTACGTGGTCGCGGTGGGCGCGCCGTTGCTGCTCGCCCCGTCCTCGCCGAGCACGGAGCGCTCGACCAGTTCGGCGATATCGAAGGGGCGGATCCGCCCCTCTTCCTCCGGCTGGATGGCGGGCACGCCGTCATCGAACATCTGGATGCAGAACGGACAGTTGGAGACCACTTCCGAGGCGCCCGTGCCCACGGCTTCCTCGGTGCGCACGTGGTTGACGCGGCGTTCGCCGACCTCTTCCTGCCACATGTTGCCGCCGCCCGCGCCGCAGCACAGGCCCTTGCTGCGGCTGCGCCGCATCTCCGTGAGGTCGACGCCCGGGAGCAGCTCGATGATCTGGCGCGGCGCGTCGTAGACGCCGTTCATCCGCCCCAGGTAGCAGGAGTCGTGGTAGGTGACGCTGGAGTCGAGCGAGTGCCTGGGCTGCAGCGAGCCGTCGGTGAGCGCGCCCTCGAGGAACTCCGTGTGGTGGAGCACCTCGAAGCGGCCGTCGAACTGCGGGTACTCGTTCTTGAACGTGTTGAAGCAGTGCGGGCAGTTGGTGATCACGCGCTGCACGTTCTTCGCCTTGAAGGTCTCGACCAGTTGCTCGGCGAGGATCTGGTAGAGGTACTCGTTGCCGAGGCGCCGCGCGGGGTCGCCGTTGCAGGTCTCCTCCTGCCCCAGCACGCCGAAACTGGCGCCGGACTCGCGGAGCAGGCGGAAGACGGACTGCGTGACCGGCAGGTTCCGTTCGACCAGCGCGCCGGAGCAGCCGACCCAGTAGAGGTAGTCCTGCGAACCGTCGAAGACGGGAACCTCGCCCAGCCCCTCCATCCAGGACTCGCGCGTGCGGTTCGTGCCTCGCCAGGGGTGGCCGCGCATCTCCATGTTCTCGAGGGCGGTCTGGGCGGTGGCCGGCACGCGCGCCTCGTCCATCACCAGGTAGCGGCGCATGTCCACGATGGTGGGGACGTGCTCGATCATCACCGGGCACTCCTGCACGCAGGCGCCACAGGTCCGGCAGGCCCAGAGCGTCTCGTCCTTGATCACCTCGCCGACCATCTCCAGTTGCGCGACCTCGCGCACGTCACCGCCGACGTGCCCGCGCCGCTGGACCTCCGGCCCGACCGAGGCGAGGTGCGCCTTCAGGTCCTGGATGAGGTGCATCGGTGAGAGCGGCTGGCCGGAGAGGTCGGCGGGGCAGACCTCGGTGCAGCGCCCGCAGCGCACGCAGGCGTCCAGCTCGAAGAGCTGTTTCCAGGTGAAGTCCTGGATCTGGCCGACGCCGAACACCTCCTGCTCCTCGATGTCCTCGATCTTGGAGAGGCGGCCGGGAGCGTCGGTGCGCAGCAGGAAGGCGTTGACCGGGGCGAAGATCATGTGGTCGAGGCGCGTGAAGACCAGCAGCCCCAGCCAGCCGAATGCGAGGATTACGTGGATCCACCACATCCAGGTGTGGCCCGCGAGCACCTGGTCCTGGGTGAGGTCGAGGATGCCGAGCGGTTCGGCGATGGCGTAGGAGACGAAGGACCAGCGCGCCCAGTCCGGGTGCGCCTCCAGCTGCGTGCCGTCCTCGAGGATGAAGCCGTTCAGCTCGGTGACGCTGATCCGCGCCGCCTCGACGCCGAAGCCGGTGATGAGGATCAGGCCGAGGCCCCAGATGATGATGTGGTCTTCCAGCCGCTCGTCCCAGCGGATGCGGTGGAAGTCGTCGAAGTAGCGCCGGTAGAGCGCCATGCCGACGCCGATCATCCCGATCAGGCCGAACAGGTCGCCGTAGAAGGAGAAGAACAGGTAGTAGTTGCCGTGCAGGAAGCTGAGCGGTGTGTCGTCCTCGAGCGCGACCTGCGCCGTCACCGCCGTGAGCACGATGATCGAGGAGAAGATGCAGAGGTGCATGATCCCGGCGTAGCGGTCGCGCCGGACCTTCTCCTGGCCGAGGCCGAGCCGGATGGCGTTGCGTGCGCGCATCGGGATCTCGCGCAGCAGGCCGGGCGTGGGCTTGCCGACCGTCCAGAGCGTGGCGTGGCGCGCGAAGCCGTAGACCAACAGGCCGGTCAGGGCGGCGAGCAGGATGTAGACGATCCAGGGTTGCTGGACGTTGAAGAAGACCTCGCGGCCCGCGTTGGTGCGCTCCAGCTCGATGGCCGAGATCAGGCCGAGGCCGCTGAGGCCCACGGCCGGCGCCCACCAGGCGCCGGTGAGCCGGACAGGGCGGGGCTTGCCCCGGCGCCCGGCAGGGCGGACAGGCGCCGCCGAATCCCGCTCTGAGACGCTCATGCCAGTCCTTCCGGAGTCCGGCGCGAGCCTATCACCGGTTCGCGCTGTGGGCTCCCCCGGACGGCCCCGCTCTCGCGCGGCCGTCCGACCGCGGCGTGATCAGGATGTCGCCGCGGTGGCCGCCCCCCAGCGATCGCGGATGTCGTTCTTGAGCAGCTTGCCCATGTGGTTGCGAGGCAGCGGCTCGTTCACCCACTCGTAGAGCGCCGGCGCCTTGTACGAGGCGAGCCGCGACTTCACGTAGCCGGTCAGGTCGTCGTCGGAGGGTGCGTCGCCGCCCTCGGTCATGACCATCACGGCCTTCACGACCTCGCCCCACTCGATGTCGGGGACGCCGATCACGGCGGCCTCCGCGATCTCAGGGTGCTCCTCGAGCACGCCCTCGACCTCGCCGGGCGAGATGTTCTCGCCGCCGCGGATGATCAGGTCCTTCAGCCGCCCGGTGATGAACAGGTAGTCGTCCGGGTCCAGGTAGCCGACGTCGCCGGTGTGCAGCCAGCCGCCGCTGATCGCGGAGGCGGTCTCCTCCTCGCGCTTCTGGTACTCACGCATGATGCGGTCGCCGCGGATGCAGATCTCGCCCTCTTCGCCCTGCGGCTGCTGCTGGCCGTCCGGCTTGAGGATGCCGACCTCGATGTCCGGCATCGGCCGCCCGACGGAGCGCAGGCGCCTGAGCTTGAGCTCGTTCTCCTCGGGTGTCCCGTCCAGCCGGTGGTCGTCCGGGCCGAGGTAGCTCATCGTCGAGGTCGACTCGGTCTGGCCGTAGGCGTTCATCAGCCCGCACTCGAAGACGTCGACCGCCTGGCGCACCACCTCGTACGGCATCGGCGCGGCGCCGTACGTGATGAGCTGCAGCGAGGAGATGTCGTACTTGTCGAAGTCGTCCACCTCCATGATGCGCTTGAGCATCGTGGGGACGACGAAGGCATGGCTGACGCGCTCGCGCTCGACGGTGTCGAGCCAGGCGGCCGGGTCGAACTGCGGGAGGATCGTCAGCTTGCGGCCCGCCCAGAGCGAGCCAAGCATCGTGGTGGCGCCGGCGACGTGGAAGAACGGCACGGAGACCATCGTCACGTCCTGCCCGGCCGTCGGGTCCACCGGGTTCTGGGTGTTCACGACGTAGGCGGTGAGGGTCTTGTGCGTGAGGACCACGCCCTTCGGCAGGGCGGTGGTGCCGGAGGTGTAGATCACCATCGCCGGGTCGTCGTCGTCGACGGCGGCGAAGAACGGCTCGTCGGCGCCGCTCGCCAGCAACTGCTCGTAGGTCTCGTGGCCGCCCGCCTCGAAATCGAGGGTGTAGATGTGCTCGACCTTGGGGAGCTGGTTGCGGATCTCCTGGAGGATCGGCCAGTAGCGCTCGGAGCAGAAGAACACGTTGACGTCGGAGATGTCCGCCATGTACTGGAGCTCGTCCGTCTTGGCCCGGAAGTTGAGCGGGACGAAGGTGGCGCCGACGCTGGCCGTCGCGTAGTAGAGCTCGACGAACTCGTTGGAGTTGACCGACATGATCCCGACGTTCTGGCCCTTGCCGACGCCGATCGAGCTGAGGGCGTGGGCGAGGCGGTTCACCCGCGACTGCAGCTCCAGGTAGGTCACGCTCTTGTCCGCGTCGGCCACGGCCACGCGGTCCGGCACCATGCTGCCGGCGATCATCAGGATGTCTGCGGTATTCATCGCTCGGAGTCCCCCTCTGCGCTCTGGGCGCGTGCGGCGCGTTCCGCGCGCCGCGGTCCTGGCCGCGCCCTAGTCTACGTCCGCCGGTTCGCCCGCGAGTTCGAGCTTCCCGTCCTCGCCTCGCTCCAGCGGGAGGCGCCGGAGATCGAGGCCGTCGTCGCCCAGTCCCCGGCCACTGATGTCATACATCGCCCCGCTGCAGATGTCGAAGAACCGTCCGTACCCGTCCGTCCCTGCGAGGTCCGGGCGAAACGATACCCGGCACTCGCCACCCGGCGGATTATGCGGATCGAGATCGGAAAGCGCGATCACCTCGCCGTCCGGCAGCCGCACCACGAACAGCCCGTCCGTGCTGCGATACACAACCGACGCGAGAGCATAATCCTCCGCGTACCCGAGATCGATCCCTCCACCGCGCAGGCCGGACGCGCCGTAGGCGATCCCGATCGCGAGTCCCACCGCGATCAGGACGAAGCCGACCACGCAGCCGGGCCGGACGCCGGTCGGCTCCGTGCCGTGTTGACCCCAGGTCCGCGGCTGATTGCCGGACACCGCGTCCATGGCGCGTCAGTCCTCGCCGCTCAGGGCGCCTCGGTGGCGTTGGGGTCCGGGCGGCCGATCACCTCGACCTCGATCAGCGGGCGATCCTGGGCGTCGAGCGGCTGCGGGCGCGTGATGCGGAAGGTGCGCAGCGGCGAGGTGGTCCCGTCGATCGCCTCGCCGCCCAGCGCCCACACGCTGGTGGAGCAGGGGTCGGTGTAGACCCCGTTGCGCCCGAGCGGGTTGCGCGCGGCGCCTCGCGGGTCGTCCGGGTGCAGCTGGATGGTGCAGCCGGTGCCGCGGGCGATCGCGTCGAGGGCGCGGATCAGCCTGCGCTCGCCGTCGTCGTCGACGGCGATCACGAAGATGCGCACGTCCGGGAACCAGACCGGCTCGCCGACCTGGAACTGCTCCGCCGGCCCGGCGTCGAACAGGAACACCTCGGGCTGCGGGTTGACGACGAAGCGGCCCCAGAGGATCGCGGCGACGCCCAGGATGACGATCACGATCAGCGCGATCATCCCGAACGGGCGGTTGGGCGGGAGCGCGCCCGGCTCCGGCGCGGCCTGCTCCTCGCTCACGAGCCCGCGACCACCACTGCGAGCCGCCGCTCGAGGGCGAGCCCGGCCTCGAGCGGCTGATCGAGGCCGTCGCGGACCGCGCGCTTGGCCGCGCGCAGCGCCGCGGGATCGCGGTCGGCGAGCGCCTGCGCCCACTCGCGCGCCGCCGCGTCGAGCTCCTCGCGAGGCACGACGCGCTGGACGAAGCCGAGATCGTAGGCCTCGCGGGCGCTGATCGGTTCGCCGCTCGTGGCCATGCGCAGCGCCTCGCTGGAGGCGACGTGGCGGGGCACGGTCTGCGTGCCCCCGGCGGAGGGGATGTAGCCGAGCGTGACCTCCGGGATCGCGAAACGGGCGTCCTCGGAGGCGACTCGCAGGTCGCAGTAGAGCGAGAGCTCGAGGCCCGCGCCGTAGGCAAAGCCCTGAATCGCCGCGATCAGCGGCAGGTCGAGACTGGCCATCAGGCCCCAGAGATCGCGCCGCACGCGCGCGTCGCGCGCCTCGATGTAGGAGGGCGCGGTGCCGAACTCGGTGATGTCGGCGCCGGCGCTGAAGGCGCGATCGCCCGCGCCGCGGAAGACGGCGGCGCGGACCGAGGGGTCGTCACGCAGCAGCTCGAGCTGCATCCACAGCTCGTCGCGCAGCTCGAGGTGGATCGCGTTGAGCCGTTCCGGGCGGTTGAGCGTCAGCCACACGACGTCGCTCTCACGCTCGGCAAGGACGAAGGGGCCGCTCACGAGGCGGCCTCGGCGGGTGCGCCCGATCGCTCGCGCATGGCGGTCGCGCCGCCGCTCAGGCCCAGTCTGGCTTGATGATGCCGGTCTTGAGGCTGCTGTCGTGCGCGTGCTGCAGCTCGCTGTTGACCTTCTCCGTCAACAGCTTCATCTCCGGGGCGGTGGCCGTCACCCTGTCGTTGCGCCAGCGCCGGAGCGTCGCGGAGTCCTTTCGGCTCAGTCCCGCCTCGCCGATCCCGTCGAGGATCGCGTCCGCCATCACGAGCACTTCGTCGATCGAGAGTTCTACCTTCATGCTCGCGCCCGCTCCTCCGCCGTGCCGCGGGTCATGCGCCCGCTCCTGACGTAACGCCGCGTGGTCGACTCCTCGATGTGGCTCATCAGCGCCTCGTTGAAGTCGTCCGCGAAGGCCTCGAGGCCGTCGCGGCCTGGCGCGCGGTCGGTGCGCCACGCGCGAATGGCGTCCTTGCCTTCATCACTCAGATCGACACCGTCGAGGATCTGTGCGGTGAACAGCGAGATCACCGTCGCCACCTCGTTCGGATTGAGGATGATGTTCATCTTCCCTCCGTTCCCATCGCGTTCACCGCGCATCGAGACAGGGCTCGATGCGCCCCCTGAGTAGTTGGTCGCCGCGGAGAGCCGCGGGCGCAGCGCTCAACTTTACCGCGAGTGCGCCGCTGGGTCGCGTCCCGTTCCGGCGCGCCCCGCTCAGCGACCCTCGAACTTCGGATCGCGCCGCTCGACGAAGGCGCGCACCCCCTCGGCGCGGTCCTCCGTCGTCTGCAGCAGCACGGTCAGTTCGAGCTCGAGGTTCAGTCCCTGGTCCAGCGAAAGATCCAGCCCGCGCCGGATCGCCTCCTTTGCGAAGCGCGTGGCCAGCGGGCCGCGCGAGGCGATCGTGCGCGTGATCTCGCGCGCCGCCTCGAGTTCCCCGCCGTCGGCGACGACCGAGGAGACGAGGCCGATGCGCTTCGCCTCGGCGGCGTCGATCTCCTCGCCGGTGAGCAGCAGGCGCAGCGCCTGCGCGCGGCCGACGGCGCGCGGGCTGCGCTGCGTGCCGCCGCCGTGCGGGATCCGCCCGACTCCGGTCTCCGGCAGCGCGAAGCTCGCTCCCTCGGCGGCCACGCGGATGTCGCAGGCGAGCGCCAGCTCGAGGCCGGCCGAGTGCGCGCGCCCGCCGATTGCGGCGACGAGCGGCTGCGGCAGCGCGGCCAGCGCGTCGAACGTGGCGCCCGCCGGGGCGATCAGCGCCCCGACGCCCTCGGAGGCGGCGAGCGCCTCGCTGCTCCAGCCGGCGCCGAAGTCCGGCCCCGCGCTCGCCACGACGACGGCGCTGATCTCCGGGTGCCGCGCCTCCAGCTCCCAGGCCGCGTCCGCGATGCCGTCGAGCAGGGCGCGGTCGTAGCCGCCCTCGGGCGGGTCGATGGTCAGCGTGGCGACGGAGCCGTCGAAGGAGAGGGCGGTTAGTGGCATGCCACCTCGGGGGCGGGC
>VXOS01000187.1:2926-13775 GCA_009839925.1 Chloroflexota bacterium | reverse complement strand
CGCCCGCCGCGACTACGGCGTGGTCATCGGCGACGACGGTCGATCCGTCGACTTAGAAGCGACCTCCCGGCGGCGCGCCGCCGCCCCCCCCCCACCGCCCCCCCGCGGGGCCCCCCCCCGCCCGGGGGGCCCGCGGCGCGGGGCGGGGCCGGGGGGGGGGGCGCCCCCCCCCACGCCTCCGGCGGCTCGATCGCGAGGAAGAGCCGCACGTTCAGGTTTCCGGCTGCAAGAGGCGGCTGCTCAGGTCCGGGCGCTGCTGCGGATGGCGGAACTCCATCGGCGGCCGCACGCTCAACCAAGGCCCAGGAAGCGCGCGGCGTTGCCGCCGAGCAGCGCCTCGCGCAGCGCCGGGTCGGCGACGGCCGCGCGCGCCTCGGCGAGGTCGCGGTCCTGCGTGCGCAGCGGGTAGTCCGAGCCCCACATCACCAGCTCCGGGCCGACCAGCTCCGCGACCGCCGCGAAGACGCGCGGCTCGTAGAGCAGCGCGCTCGCGGCGGAGTCGAAGGCGAGCCGGCCCTCGGCGAGCAGCGCGCGCACCTCCGGCATCAGCGCGAAGAAGGGGAAGCCGCCGCCCCAGTGCCCCGCGATCACGCGCAACCTCGCCGCCTCGAGCAGCCGCCACAGCCCGCCCGGCGTGAAGCCGCCGCCCTTGCCGCCGTAGGCGTGCCCGACCGGCTCCGAGGCGTGCACCAGCAGCGGCAGTTCCAGACCCTCCGTGACCTCGGCCAGCCAGGCCGCCGCCTCGTCCTCGTCGCGATCGCCGGGCCGCACCTCGCCGAGGCCGCGCGCGCCCGCCGCGGCGTAGTCGCGCGCCCGCGTCCGCGCCCCGCCGTCCTCGAAGGCGATCGGCACGAAGGGCAGCAGCCTGCCGCCGGCCTTCGCGGCGGCGCTCAGCAGGTACTCGGCGTGCTCCTCGCCGTGTCCGGGCTCACGCCACCAGAAGCCGACGGCGACAGCGCGGTCCACGCCCGCGCCGTCCATCGAGGCGATCAGCTCGGCGGCGCTGGCCATGCGCGCGCGGGCGTCGCCGTAGAGCTCGGCGAAGCCCGCGTCCGCGCGCGCGAGCTCCTCGCGGCGCGCGATCATCGCCGGCGGGAAGACGTGGCTATGGACATCGACGATCATCCGGGGCATCGTACGCTGGAAGCGGTAGTCCGCTTGCAACAGGCCTCTCCCCGCCGTCCACCCGGGACCGCGATGGCTGACGAACCGGCCGCCGAACCCACCACCCGGGCCGCCGCGCCCGATCCCGCGCAGCTGCGCGCGCTCGTCGAGGCGCTGCTCTTCGTCTCCGACGGCCCGGTCGCGATCGGCGCGCTGGCGCGCACCCTCGACGTCACCCCGCGCCGCATCGAGCTCACCCTCGAGGCTCTCGAGGGCGCGCTGGAGGGGCACGGCGTGCAGCTGCAGCAGGGCCCGGAGGGCGTGCAGCTGGTCACCGCGGCCGAGGCCGCCGAGGTCGTGGAGCACTTCCTCGGGCTGGAGTCGGCGCGGCGGCTCTCGACGGCGGCGCTGGAGACGCTCGCCGTGATCGCTTACCGCCAGCCGGTCACGCGCGCGGCGATCGAGGCGATCCGCGGGACCAGCAGCGACCACGTGCTGGCCACGCTGCGGGCGCGCGGGCTGATCGAGCGCGTCGGGCGCGCCGCCGGTCCCGGCCGCCCCTCGCTCTACGGCACGACGCAGCGCTTCCTCGAGCACTTCGGCCTGCTGCGCGCCTCGGAGCTGCCCGGCCTCGACGAGTTCGCCGAGCGCCTCGGCGTCGCCCCGCCCGCGGAGCAGGCGGGCCTGCTCGACGGGCACGCGGAGGCCGGAGCCGGCGCACCGGCAGAGGACGAGGGCGGCGTGCAAGCGGGCGAGGCCGCCGCGGCCGCCGCCGCGACCGCGGAGTTCGACGAGCCGGCGGCCGAGGCGACGACCGCAGCCGCGGACGAGGACGGCGCGGCGCTGTCGGAGTTCGACCAGCCGGCGCCCCCTCGCCAGCCCTCGCTCGGGCTCTAGGCGCGAGCCGCGCGGGCGGACGCAGCGATGGTCACGATCAGCGTGCTGCTGACGCTGCACCTGCCCGGCGTGCGCAGCCTCAAGGAGAAGCGCGCCGTCGTGCGCTCGCTGACCGCGCGGCTGCGCGGCCGGCTCGACCTCAGCGCCGCCGAGGTGGGCGCGCAGGACCAGCCGCAGCGCGCGCTGATCGGCTTCGCCGTCGTCTCCGGCGACCGCGCGACCGCGCGGCGGCTGGCCGACGAGGCGCAGCGCTTCGCCGGCCGCGAGCTGCTCGGCCGCGCCGAGATCATCGACCGCGCGATCGAGGAGTCCGTGCTGCACGCCGATTGAGTTGGCTTCAGCCGTGGAGACCGTTGCGAAACCCTCTCTTCAGGGCAGCGAGCGCATCCCTCCGGTCCCCTCTCCCCGCGGGAGAGGGTTAGGGTGAGGGAGGGTCCGCCCCCTGGAGTCTCGTTGCGCCGTTGAGGCCTTCGAAGGGGCTCGGGAGTCCTCCCCCTCACCCCCGCCCTTTCCCCAGGGAGAGTGGGCCGGATAGGGCTTGTGGGAGTTTCGCAACGGTCTCCGGCGCTTCAGTGCGCGCGCACGACCTCGCCGTCCGCGCCCTCCGCGGAGAGCGGGCAGACGCCGCAGCCGCCGCGCCGGCACCACAAGTCCTGCAGGTGCAGCAGCCCCTGCGCGTGCAGCGCGCCCGCCCCGCGCGCCGGCGGACCGAGCAGGCGGCGCAGCGCGAGCGTGCGGCCGTAGGGACGCGGCGCTGGCCAGGCCTCGATCAGCGCCGCGCTGCGGCGCGCCAGCGCGAGGTCCCCGAACGCCGCCGCCTGCGCCGCCAGCAGCGGCAGCGCGGCGTTCCAGCCCAGCTCCGCCGCGCGCCCGCGACCGATCAGCCCGCCGCCGCGCAGCGCCTCGATCAGCGGGCCCGGCCGCCCGGCGGCAGCCAGTTCCGCGAGGCGGCGCAACGGCTCGCCGCCGAGGGCGCGGCCGATCGCGGCGGCAAGCTCGAGGCGCGCGTGCGGTGTCTCGTGGCGGCGGCCGGCGGAGGACTCCAGCGCGCGCAGCAGCAGCCGCACCCAGGCCCCGTGCCAGCCCTGCCCGGCGGCCAGCGCGTCGGCGCGCCAGACCAGCTCCGCCATGCGCCGCCGCCCCTCGGCGCGCAGCAGCGCCGTGGTCTTTTCGGCGCCGCGCTGCGCGGCCGGCGCGGCGCACGGCTCTGTCCCGCGGGGACCGAGCCTCAGCAGCTTGCGCAGCCGTGCGGGATCCCCGCCCAGCGCCGGAGCGACGGCGTTGGTGGGCGCGAACCCGCCGCCCGGCAGCGGCTGTGGTCCGCCCGGCTCCACGCGGTCGTCGATCCAGACGAGGTGCAGCACGAGCGATCCGTAGGCGGGGTCACGGTCGTGGCCGTGGCGCACGAAGTCGCTGGCCTTGAGGTGCACCTCCACGGGACCGCTGCGCACCACGCCCTCGGGCAGCAGGAATGCCGCCTCGCGCACGTCCGGCCCGGGCCCGCGCCCGGCGCGGCCGGGCCGCAGCAGCGGCCAGGGCAGTGTTTCCGAAGGGGTCCGGCCGAGCAGCCAGAGCGCGACCAGCTCGTGCTCCTGCAGCGGCGGGGGGGGGCCGCCCCCCCCCCCCCCCCGCCCGCTGCGGCGTGCGTGTGCGGCCGCGGCGCGGCGGCCGGCGCCCCGCCGCCGGCGGCCGCCCGCGGGCGCGCCCCCGCCCCCCCCCCCCCCCCCCGCGCCCGCACCCCGTAGGAGGGCGCGGCGGACTCTCGCAGGCGGCGCTCGCGAGGGCGCGCGGGGGCCATGACCGGCGGCGCGTTCATCACGGCGGCCCCTCGCCCCCGTCGACACGGTAGTAGCCGGCCTGCTCGGCGACGAGCTGGAGCAGCCGCCGCGCCATCCGGCGCGGCCGGCGCGCGCGCCGCTCCCACTCGGAGACGGTCTGCTGGTTCGTGCCGATGCGGTCCGCGAACTGGCGCTGCGTCTCGCCGAGGTGGCGGCGCAGCGCGCGCACATCGTCCGCGCGCCACTCGCCCTCGCCCGGGGGCGGATAGCGGTACGGATCGCCGTAGCGGGGCTCCTGTTCCGTCATCCTCGGACCTGCTCCCAGCGGCGCCGCGCTGCCGCCCGGAGGGTACACGAATTCATGTAGCGGCGTCACGCTAGCACTCTAACGGGGAGAGTGCTAAGATTCGCCGCGAACAGATCGCCGAACAACGAACCAGGCAATCGGGAGGACAGTGAATTGAGTACTTCAGTCGTTCCCTTGACGGACCACATCGTGCTGCAGTCCGTCAAGGAAGAGGAGATCACGGCGTCCGGGCTGGTGATTCCGGACTCCGCGAAGGAGAAGCCGCAGCACGGCCACGTCGTCGCCGTGGGCCCCGGCAAGACCAACGACGCCGGCGTGATGGAGACGATGGAGCTCGATGCGGGCGACCGCGTGCTCTACCAGAAGTACACGGGCCAGGACATCACCGTCGACAACGTCGAGTACATCATCATTCGCTTCCAGGACGTGCTCGCCAAGCTCGTCGACGGAAAGTAGCGCGCCCGTATGCCCGCCAAGACGATCAAGTTCGACGAGGACGCTCGCCGCTCGCTGCGCGCCGGCGTTGACTTGCTCGCGGGCGCCGTCGGCGTCACGCTCGGCCCGCGCGGCCGCAACGTGGTGCTCGACAAGAACTACGGCCCCGCCGTCATCACCAAGGACGGCGTGACCGTCGCCCGTGAGATCGAACTCACCAACCGCTTCGAGAACATGGGCGCGCAGCTCGTCAAGCAGGTCGCGATCCGCACCAACGACGTGGCCGGCGACGGCACCACCACCGCCACGATCCTCGCTCGCGCGATCCTCCACGACGGCATCCGCAACATCGCCGCCGGCGCCAACCCGATGGCGATCCGCCGCGGCCTCGAGGCCGCCCAGCGCGTCGCCGACGGGCGGCTGCGGGACGCCTCCGCGCCCGTCGAGGGCAAGGACACCGTTGCCGCCGTCGCCGGCATCGCCGGTAACGACCGCCAGATCGGCGACCTGATCGCCGACGTCATGGAGAAGGTCGGCAAGGACGGCGTGATCACGGTCGAGGAAGGCAAGGGCATCGACGACGAGACCGAGTTCGTCGACGGCCTGCAGATCGAGCACGGCTGGATCTCGCCGCACTTCGTCACCAACCAGGACCGCCAGGAGACCGTGATCGAGGATCCCTACATCCTCATCACCGACCACAAGTTCACGGACATCAACGATCTGCTCCCGATCGTCGAGAAGACGCTGCAGATCTCCAAGAACCTGGTCGTGCTCTGCGACTCCTTCGAGGGCGACGCGCTGGCGACGATGGTCGTCAACAAGATGCGCGGCACGCTCAACTTCCTGGCCGTGCGCGCACCCTCCTTCGGCGACCGCCGCAAGGCCTCGCTCGAGGACATCGCCGCGCTCACCGGCGGGACCTACCTCACCGCCGACATGGGCCGCTCGATCCGCGACGCCCAGGTCGCCGACCTCGGCCGTGCGCACCGCGTCGTCTCCGACAAGTCGCGGACGACGATCATCGACGGCTACGGCACCGACGAGGGCATCCAGGCGCGGATCCGCCAGATCCGCGCCCAGGTCTCCGACACCGCGTCCGCCTACGACCGCGAGAAGCTCCAGGAGCGGCTCGCCAAGCTGGCCGGCGGCGTCGCCGTGATCAAGGTCGGCGGGGCCACCGAGTCCTCGGTGCGGGAGAAGAAGTTCCGCGTCGAGGACGCGCTTTCCGCCACCCGCTCCGCGGTCGAGGAGGGCGTCGTCCCCGGCGGCGGGGTCGCCTTCATCCGCATCCAGGACGACATCGGCGACTTCGCCGACTCGCTGGACGACGCGGACGAGGGCACCGGCGCGCGCATCCTGCAGGCCGCGCTCGAGTCGCCGCTGCGCACGCTCGTCGAGAACGCGGGCCTCGAGGGCTCCGTGCTCGTCGAGGACGTGCGTCGCGCCGGGACGAACGAGGGCTACGACGTCGCGCTCGCCAAGATGGGCGACATGTTCGACCTCGGCATCCTCGACCCCGTCAAGGTGTCGCGGGCTGCCCTGGAGAACGCGGTCTCGGTGGCGGCCCTGATGCTCACCACCGAGAGCGTCGTCGCCGAGATCCCCGAGAAGGGGCCGCGCAGCGCGATGGACCCGGAGATGGCGGCCGCAATGGCCGGCGGCGGCATGGGTGGCGGCATGCCTGCCGGCATGCCTCCCGGAATGGGCATGCCGGGCATGTAGCCTCGCCCCCGGGAACGAGTACGCCAGCGGGCCGCCCATTGGGCGGCCCGTTTGCTTACCCGTGCCGCCCATTTGGGCGGCCCGTTTGCTTGTCCACGCCGCCCAAAGAGGCGGCCCGTTGCTTACCCGCGCCGGACGGCGCGCCCCGCTCAGTCCGCGATCCGCAGCGCCTCCTCGAGCGCCGTGGCGTCCGCGATCGGCCCGATCGCCGCCAGCTGCAGGCGATCGGCGCGCACGAGGCGGCGCGCCACGCGCTCGACGTCCTCGAGCGTGACGCGCTCGAACCCGGCGATCGCCTCCTCGGGCTGACGCAGCGGCAGGCCGAGCGCCAGCCGCGAGCCGTGCCAGGCGGAGACGGAGCGAGTGTCCTCCAGCTGCAGCTGGATGCGCGAGCGCACCACCTGCTTGGCGCGCGCCAGCTCGCCGGCCTCGATCGGCGAGTGCAGGCAGGCGAGCGCGCTCACGATCTCGCGCACCGTCTCCACGGCGTTCGCCGGATCGACGCCCGCGTGGACGGAGAACGCGCCCGTGTCGCGCAGGTACGAGGCCGCGCTGTGTACGTCGTAACAGAGCCCCAGCTCCTCGCGCAGGCGCAGGAACAGCCGCGAGGACATCCCCTCGCCGAGCACGATTGAGAGCAGCGCGAGGGCATGGCGGTCCTCGTCGCGCGAGTCGAGGCCGCGCAGGCCGAGCGCGAGGTGCGCCTGTTCCGTCTCCTTCTGCAGCAGCCGCAGGCCCGGACCGGAGGGCGCGTCGTTGGCGCGGACCCAGTCCGCCGGTTCGCCCGCGGACCAGCCCGCGATCGCGCTCGTGGTCTGCTCGCGCGCCTCGCCCGCGGGCAGCGCCCCGGCGATCGAGATCACGACGGAGTTGGAGACGTACTGGTCGCGGTAGTAGCCGCGTAACCGCTCCGCGGAGAGCGCACCGATCGACTGCGGCGCGCCGGCGATGTCGCGCCCGAGCGGCTCGCCCGGCCAGAGCAGCCCGTCCAGCAGCACGCTTACGTGCTCGTCCGGGGCGTCCTCGACGCCCGCGAGCTCCTCCAGGATCACGCCGCGTTCGCGCTCGATCTCTTCGTCGCCGCAGATCGAGCCGCGCAACATGTCGACGAGCAGATCGAGCGCCTCGGCGAAGCGATCGGGCGTGACCTTGCCGTAGTAGACGGTTAGCTCGCGATCGGTCGCGGCGTTGATCGAGCCCCCGAGGCCGTCGATCTCCGCCGCGATGTGGCGCGGAGCGGGGCGGCGCTCCGTGCCCTTGAAGCAGAGGTGCTCGACGAAGTGCGAGATGCCGGCGTCTGCGGGCGCGGCCTCGTAGCGCTGCCCGGCGCGGATGTAGATCGAGATCGAGACGGAGCGCGCGTAGGGCAGCTCGCTGAACACGAGCTGGCTGCCGTTGTCGAGCGTTGAGACCTGTGGCCGCGAATCAACGCTCATCGCACGGCTCCTCGCCAGCGCCGCCGCCGCCGAGCGGAGGCGCGATGGCGAATCCTAGGGAGCCATTCGCCAGCGGTCCATTGCCCCGCTGCACGGCCGGCCGAGGCGGCCCGAACGTCAGGATTCAAGCCAGAGCACGTCGCCGTGCAGATCCGGGTCATGATCACGGGAGGCGAACACTTCGTACTCGCTCCGCGACTCGCCGATGGTGGTGCCGGTGCCGTGCCCGGGCAGCACCAGCGTCTCGTCCGGCAGCGGGTAGAGCCGCGAGGTGATCGAGGCGATCGACTGCTGCAGCAGCTCGTTCGAGCGCGTGGCGCCGGGACCGCCGGGGAAGAGCGTGTCGCCGCTGAACAGCGCCCCGCCAAGCAGCAGGCAGATCGAGCCGGGTGTATGCCCCGGCGTGTGGATCACCCGCATCGTCGCGTCCCCGATCGCGATCTCCGTGCCGTCGTCCAGGCGCTCCACGCCGCGCGCGGGATCGATCTCCGTCTCCTCCGCCCCGGCGAATACGGGCGCGTCGAGCGCCGAGCGCATCACGTCGAAGCCGTCCCAGTGATCGCGGTGCGAGTGTGTGACGACGACGCGCTCGACCGGCTCGTCGCCGAGCGCCTCCAGCACCACCTCGTAGCCGGCGGGTACGTCGATCAGCGTCACCTTGCCGCCGCCGGCGGGTCGCACGATGTAGGCGCTGTTCCCGTACGGGCCGACGGGGGTGAACATCTCGATCGTCACTTCGCCATCGTCGTAGACCATGCGGTCCCCGGACTCAGCCATCACGTTCCCTCCCGTCGTCCGCGCCGGGCAGGCTAGCAGAGTCGGAGCCGTCCGCGCCCGTCGCGCCCTCCCCGGGCGGCGCGCCCAGGCCGCAGCACCCCCCGCGCCGCCACGCGAAGCCCTCCGCGCAGAGGTCGTCGAGCAAGGCTCGCAGCCTTCCCGGCGACGGCGATTGCGGCATCCCGCCGGTCGCCAGGCCGGCGATCAGTCGCTCGATCGGCTGCGGCTGCGGCGTTGCCCGCAGCGCGGCGAGGATGCGGCCCCGCCACTGCCGGTCGGAGCCCTCGAAGGGCGGCTGCGCGCGCAACGGCTCGGCCTGCTCGCCCGCGGCGAAACGCGGGCGCGCCGCGCACCAGGACGCAACGACGCACTCCTCGCAGCGCGGGCGGGGCAGGCAGACGCGCGCGCCGTAGTCCATCAGCGCGGGGTTCCAGCGCGCGGCCGTGCCCGGCCGCAGCACCCTGCGCGCGCCCTCCCGCAGCGCCGCCGGAGGCGTCTCGCGCGCGGGTTGGAGATCGCCGTGCAGCAGCCGCCCCAGCACCCTCGCGACGTTCGTGTCGAGGGCGGGCGCATCCTCGCCGAACCCGAAGCTTCGCACGATCGCGGCCGTGAAGGGGCCGACGCCGGGCAGCGCGAGCAGCGCCGCCTCGTCGCGAGGCAGCCGCCCGCCGTGCACGTCCAGGCAGCGGCGCGCCGCCTCCTGCAGGTGCAGCGCGCGCCGCGGATAGCCGGCGTCGGCCCAGACGCGCAGCACCGCCGCGCGATCGGCCGCCGCAAGGGCCTCGAGTGTCGGGAAGGCCTCGATCCAGCGCCGCCAGAGCGGGAGCACGCGCGGCATCTGCGTCTGCTGCGAGCAGACGCCGGCGACCAGCGCCCAGTAGGGGTTGCGCGCGTCCCGCCAGGGGAAGTCCTCGCCGTGCGCCTCGTACCAGGCGAGCAGCCGCGAGCGAATCCGTCCCAACCGCTGCGGGCTCAGCTCGCCGGCGCGGGCCCGGCGCGCGGACGGCGCCGCGGAGGTCACGCCGCGCTCCCCGCGCTACGGCGACGGAACACCGCTGCCCTGCTCCAGGTCGGGCGGTACGACGAGCACGGCCTGCACGACGCCGTCGACGAAGCGCAGCACGGCGATGTCGCCGGCCTCGACGGCGTCGAGCGGCGCGATCTCGAAGAGGCGCAGCGGCTGCTGGAAGCTGATCGCGGTCGTCGTACCTTCCGAGTCGATCACGAGGCGGCCGGGCTCCGACTCGATGACGCGCGCCCGCCGCCAGACCTCGCCCGGCAGCGCGGGCAGCCCGCCGAAGCCGGTGAAGCCGCCGTCCGAGATCCAGCCCTCGATCGCGGGGGCGGCTGACAGCGCCGGATCCTCGATCACCAGCTGCACGACCGTCGGCTCGCTCGCGCGCTCGCCCGCCCAGCGGCCGAGGGAAAGGCCGCCGAGGGCGGCGGCGGTGATCGCGGCGATCGTGATCGCAGCCACGAGCGCCCACGGCAGACGCAGCGACGACCGGCCCTCGCGCGCGCTCATGGCCACACGTCCTCGTTTGCCGCTTCGAGCGCCACGACGCCGGTGAGCACGAGGCCGAACTCGCTCTGCTCTCCGCCGAGGTTGACGGCGTCGCCGGTCGTGAAGCGCGGCTCCGTGGTGCGTCGCAGTTCCTCGATCGCCGCGGCGGGATGCAGCTCGAATGCGACGATGCCCTCGGGCGTACGGATCGCGATCCGGCCGCCGCCGACCTCCGTCACCTCGCCGCCGCTGAACTCGAGCGGGCCGGGCGGGGGCGCCTCGCGGTCGATGAAGATGCGGCGCTCGTCGGGCGCGGGCTCGTGTTCCAGCAGGAAGCCGGCGGCGGCGCTCGCCGCGAACACGGCGATGAGCACGAAGGCGGTCGTCGCCACGGAGCGCCAGCGCCACCTCGGGACCATGATCGTCGTCCTTCTCCGCCTCGTCCTACTGCGTCAGGCGCAGCGCGGCGGCGCCCGCGCGCCGCAGCACTGCCCGCCAGGCCGTCCAGAGGGTCAGCGTGGCGGCGAGGACCAGCAGGGCCACGCCGATCGAGAGCAGCGGCCACTCCGTCTGCACGGAGAACGCCGGCACCACCGGCGTACCCGTCTCCGTGACCTCCAGGAACTGCAGCATCAGCTGCGAAATCCAGCGGCCCAGCAGCACGCCGATCAGCGACCCGAAGAGCAGCACCACGCCCCACTCGAAGGCGAACGCGCGCAGCAGCTCCCGCCTCGAGGCGCCGAGCGAGCGCAGCACGGCCACCTCCACCGTACGACCGCGCAGCGTGATCGCCAGCGAGACGACGAAGCCGAGCAGCGCCGCCCCCATCGCCCCGGCGAACGCCAGCAGCAGGATGCCCCCGCCCGACGCCTGCAGCGTCGGGTCC
>VXOS01000187.1:0-2916 GCA_009839925.1 Chloroflexota bacterium | reverse complement strand
CCCCGCCCCCCCCGCCCCCCCCCCCCGCCCCCCCCCCCCCCCCGGCGAACCCCCCCCCCCCCCCGCCCCCCCCCGCCGCCGGCGGCGGCGGCTCCGAGGCGATCTCGTCCAGGCGATCGGCCAGCAGCAACGGCTCGCCGACCTCGAACCCGATCCACTCCGGATCCTGCGTCAGGGCGGAGACGGCCAGCTGCTGCTCGATCGTGACGCCGTCCGCGAAGTCGATCCACAGCTCGCTCGGCCTTCGCTGTCCCTCCGCGACGATCGCACCGGTGAGCACGCGGAATTGCTCGTAGTCGACGACGATGAAGCCGGAGGGGTCGAGGGTGGGGAACAGGCGCGCCGTGCCCCTCACGATCAGCGGCGCCTCGAACCCGTCGCCGAGGAGCGCGGTTGTCCGCTCGCCGGGCTGCACGCCGAAGAACGCCAGCGCGTTCTCGCTGAAGATCGCGTTGAGCGGCACGGCGGGATTGATCGGCGCGAACACGCGCGAGCGCTCCCCGACCTCCCGCGTCCAGGTCCAGCGCGCCGCCTGCTGGCCGGACTGCGCTCGCTCGTCCGAGGCGCTGAACGTCTCGGACGACCCGCGCTGCGAGTACATCGTCCAGTCGAACTCGCCCTCGAAGTCCTCGACCAGCACGCGCTCGCCGCCACTGCGCAGGGCGGTCAGATCATCGAGGAAGAGGGCGCCGTCGTTGTTGACGAGGATGCGGCGGTCGGTGGTCTGCACGCTCACGAGCGCGAGCGGCGGAGTCGGGACGGTCCGGAACTGGGCCTCGAGATCCGTCCATTCCCCGGCGACGGGTGCGCTGAAGATCGCCTGGTGGTACTTGCCGTCGGCGTCCACCACCCACGCTCGCAGCCGGCCCGTGCGCGGCGTGATCTCCGCGTACACGTCAAGCGAGAACCCGATCGTGTCGTCCGGCAGCGCGATCCCGTTTTCAAGTGGCACGCCCAGGTCCAGGCGCGAGAGCAGGCGTGCGGGCGGCTCGTCCGTGAAGTCCTCGCGGAACCAGAGCATCGAGGCGGCGGCGTCGCGATCATCGATCGCCAGCAGCCGCACCGCACCGCCGCCGGGCAGCCCGGCCATGCTGCGGTGCACGACCAGCGCCTGCTCGACGCCCTCCAGCGCGCGGAGCCGCGCCAGGCCCTCGTCGGCCCCGGGCCCCTCGAAACCGGCGACGCTGGAGCGCAGGTCGACGCCGTAGCCGTAGCGCGCGCGGTCCGCGAACGACTGGTCCACGGTCGGCGCGTAGGAGGCGGCGAAGGCCCCGACGGCGACCGCCGTGGAGACGAGCAGCAGCAGGCGCGCGCTCGCCGCCGGATCGCGCCCGGCTCGCCCGATGCCGAGCGTGACGGCGGTGCCTCGCAGCGGCCGCAGCAGCCAGGCGATCAGGCGCAGCAGTGGCGAGTAGAGCCGCAGCACCAGCACGGCCGCCGCCGCGGTCATCACCAGCGGCGAGAGCAGCAGCAACGGGTCCGCCTGCCAGCCGCCGACGGATTGCGGGTCGAAGACCGCGCCGCGGCGTTCAAGCTGCCAGAACAGCAACCCGGCCAGTGCGACCAGTCCGAGGTCCAGGTGGTAGCGACGGAACCAGTTGCGGCCCGGCGGGCGCGCCTGCTCGCGCTTCGCATCGACGATCGCGCGCCGCACCGCGCCGATCGCCGGCAGCAGCATCGCCACCAGGGCGAGCACCGCCCCGGCGGCGGCGAGCAGCACGGCGTCCTCGCTGAACGACGCGGGGAGGGCCTCGCCACCGGTGATCTCGGCGAAGGCCGGCGTGTAGCCGAGCGCGGAGACGGCGAACACGGCAAGCAACGGGCCGAGCAGCGCCGCCGGCACGGCGATCAGCAGGCCCTCGGCCAGCGTCAGCCCGAGCAGCTGCGAGGTGCTGGCGCCGCGGCTGCGATAGACCGCGACCTCCTGCGCCTGCCGCTCTCGCGCGAGCGCGGTCAGTACGACGATGTAGAACGCGACGACGCCTGCGACCTGCAGCAGCAGCAGGAGCAGCGGCACCTGCGAGAAGGTGCTGGAGTTGCGGAACTGGGCGAGCGCCTCCTCGAACTCGATCCGTCCGCCCACGAACAGGCCGAGGGAGTCCCGCAGGTCGCTCGGCCAGAGCGCGAGGTCGTCGAGCGCGCGCGGCACGTCGCGCACGGCGAGCCCCTGCAGGTCCGGCACGACGCCCGCGCGGTAGCGCGAGAGCAGCTCCGGCAGCTGTGTGGTGAGCGCGCCGGAGAAGTACTCACCGGAGGTGAGCAGCGGCATGCCCCCGCTCGGGCCGAAGCGCGCGGGGGACCGGGGCGGCGCGTCGGGGACGGTCCAGCCGTCCTCGAAGAACTGCCAGCGCAGGTCGTCGGGGTCGTTGGGTCGCACGAAGCCGACGATCTCCCCAGTGAGGCTCGCGGCGACGAACGTGCTTGGCCGGCAGATCACCTCGTCGGCAGCCACCTCCTCGTCCTCGGAGGGCGGCACGCGGCGGCAGTCGTCGTAGCGCCCCGCGGTGATCAGGATGCGGTCGCCCACGGCGGCCTCGCGCTGGAAGCCGTCCGGGAGCACCATCTCCGCGGTCTGCGCGCGCGGCGAGGGCAGGCGGCCCTCGACGACCTCGACGTGGTTCTCGTAGCCGCTGAGGTGGACCAGCCGCGCGGGCCAGGGGCGCCGTTCCGATCCGTCGGCGGCGGAGACGAAGCTGACCCGCATCGGGTCGGATCGCTGCTCGACGAGGAGCTCCGGACCGAGCCAGCCCACCCGCGCCTCGGCGACCTCCTGGAAGGCCCGCGACTGCGCCAGCTGCACCGGGTCGCCGAGGCGGAGGCGGTGGGCCTATAAGCCCCCCCCACCCACCCACCGCATTTCCACCACGCCGTACAGGCCGAAGCCCAAGCCCAAGTCGGACAACGTTGAGGTGTAAA
>VXOS01000031.1 GCA_009839925.1 Chloroflexota bacterium | reverse complement strand
GAGCGCGCCCGCCCCCGCCCCCAGCACCTCCTTGGCGTAGCCGGGCAGCAGCGTCATGTAGGTCATCCAGAACAGCCCGACCGAGGCGTTGTAGATCAGCAACGGCCGCAGTACCGGGTCGCGGCCGACGTAGCGCAGCCCGTCGGCGAGCTGGCCGAGGGCGCGCGAGGATCCGGCGGCCGCCCGCGCACCGATCTCGACCGGGAACAGCAACACGAGCGCGCCGACGTAGAGCGCGGCCATCAGGTAGTAGACGTACTGGGTGCCCTCGATGCTGCCCTCGGGACCGAGCGCGCCGATCATCCAGCCGGCGAACGCGGGCATGAGCAGGAACGAGGCGTTTTGCCCGGTGGTGTAGAGCGCCATCGCGTTGGTCAGGTGCCTCATCCCGACGACCGAGGGCGTCAGCGCCTGCCGCGCGGGCATCGTCAGGGTGTGCGCCCCGGAGACCAGCGAGGCCCCGACTGCGATCTGCCAGAACTGCACGTTGCCGCTCGCGACGAGCAGCCCCATCGCCAGCGAGGCGATCGCTCCAGCGGCCTGCCCGGTCTGGATGAAGCGCTTGCGATGCTTCACCTTGTCGGCGAGCACGCCCCCCGGCAGCGCGGTCAGCAGGCCGGTGATCCCCCCGGCGAGGTGCAGCACGCCGAGCGCCGCGAACGAGCCGGTCAGCTCGAAGGTCAGCCAGCCGGCCACGAACATCTGCGTGCCGATCGCGGCGAAGCCCGCGAACATCGAGCTGAAGAACCAGCGGAAGCTGACGATGCGGAACGAGTCGAGGGTGCGGAAGCGCCGCCGACCTCCCGCGACCGCCTCGTCGACGGGGATCGGCGTTGCCGGCGTACCTGTGCGCTCCCGTGTTTGTGTCACCCGCGCATCGTGACGCATCGGCGGCGAGCGGCATAGCGCCGGAGCCTCGGGCCGAACGCTCGAGGGGTCAGGCGCTCGGGGGCTGCCAGCTGACCACCGCCGTCTGCGTGAACGGCAGCGGCAGCGTCACGAGGCCGTCGTCACCCGCGTAGCGCTCCGCCAGCAGCTCGCGCATACGCTGCTCGCGCGCCGAGCCGCGGCCGACGAAGTAGCGGCGCCGGAACGAGTCGATCACCTCGTCGAGTGGCAGCGGGGGCGGAGGCGGCGGTGGTGTCGTCGTAAGGTCGAAGGCGCGCCCGCGCGCGCCGAGCACCGCGAGGAACTCGCGCAGCGCGGGCAGCTCGGCGACCGGCTCGTCGTGCAACGCGGACCAGAGCGGCTTCAGCGGCGTGCCCGGCATGTGGTCCATCAGCACGATCACGCAGAGCCGCCGCGCGTGCGCCTCGAGCGCGTCGAGGAAGGCGCCGACCTCCTCGACGAAGAAGAGCACGCTCGCCGAGAGCGCGACGTCCACGATCGGCGCGGCTTCGCCGGGTGCACCGGCGGGCGGCCAGCCGATCGCCGTCAGCACCTCGACGTTGTCGAGGCCGGAGGCGGCGGCCTCCTCGCGCAGCCGCGCCGTCATGCCCGGCGAGCGGTCGACGGCGGTCATCCGCCGCACATGCCGCGCGAGCGGGATCGCGAGGCGTCCCGCGCCCGCGCCGACCTCGAGCCAGTGGTCGTCGGGCCTCGCGAGCGCCTCCAGCAAGGGCAGCTCCGGCGCGGGGTAGGCGTCCGGGCCGGGCGCGAAGATGTCGGCCATCGCGCCCCACTCGTCGTCGGGCGGGGCCTGTTCGCGCATCCGCTCCGCCTGCTCGTGGGCGGCGCGCTGCAGCGCGCGCCAGGCGGCGAGGGCCTCCGCCTCGCTCGGGCGCAGCGTGCGGCGTGCCTCGTCGGCGTCGGGTGTGCGGTTGGGCATCGTGGTTACGGTACCACCCTCTCGAGGGAGCACTCGCCGTAGCCGTTGCTTGCTGGCACCGTCGTGCTACGATGTGGCTCGACGGGTCCGATGGGGTCCTGGAAGGCAACGGTTCGCGATGGCGGCGCCCACGTTCGACACGCACGACGCCGTCCGCAAGCTGCGCGGCGCGGGTATCGAGGAAGAGGCCGCCGAGGGTATCGTGGGGGTCGTGGAAGAAGCTACGAGTCCCCTCGTCACGCGCGACATCCTCCGCGCAGAGCTGTACCGGGCGCTTTGGATCCAAGGGGCGGGCCTAGTCGCGGCCATCAGCGGCCTCGCGGCGACCGCTGCTGTTGTTGCGGCCCTCATCGGGTGAGCCACGAGCTGCGAGCCAACGAGTCCGCGAGCCCATTCCTCACGCGAGAAGTCCTTCGATTGACGTTGGAGGAGTTCCGGTCGGACCTGCACCGGGCGCTCTGGATCCACGGGGCGGCGGTCGTCGCAGCTGGAGGCGGCATCGCCGCTGCCGCGCTCGCCATCGTCGCCACCGGTCGCTGACACGCACCCTCGCGTTGACCGCCACCGCGCCCGTGCCTACGCTCGCCGCGCAGCGAGGAGGCGCCCGTGGATTTCGAGCCCGCCTACACGCCCGAGCAACGTGCCTTCCGCGCCGAGGTGCGCGCCTGGCTCGATGATCACGTCCCGCACGTCGAGGGCGACCAGGACTCCGACGAGAACTACGCGAAGTACCGCCAGCTCGGCCGCGACCTCGGCGAGCGCGGCTGGCTGCGCCCGACCGCACCCGTCGAGTATGGCGGCGGCGGCCTCTCGGTCGACCACGCGATCGTGCTCGCCGAGGAGATGGACCGCCACGACCTGACGAGCCCGCCGTACTACGACAGCGGCGGCAGCCTCGGCGGGGCGAGCATCCTCGTCTGGGGCAGCGAGGAGCAGAAGCGCCGCCTGCTGCCCCCGATCTTCCGCGGCGAGACCGTTACCTGGCAGCTGCTGACCGGCCCCGAGGCCGGCTCCGACCTCGCCTCGACCGAGACCGACGCCATGCGCGACGGCGACGAGTACGTGATCAACGGCACCAAGGTCTTCATCGGCGGCTCGCACGGCGCCGATTCGTTCTGGACGATCTGCCGCACGGACCGCGAGGGAGCGCGCCACCAGAACGTCAGCTGGTTCATGATCCCCTCGGACCTGCCGGGCATCACCGTCGAGCGCATGTACCTGCTCAGCGACGGCCGCGAGGGCATCGGCCGCGGCTACAAGAACACGATCTACTTCGACAACGCGCGCGTGCCCGCGGAGAACCTCGTGGGTGGCGAGAACAACGGCTGGAAGGTCGCGAGCACCCACCTCGAGCTGGAGCACGGCTCGGGCGGGCGGATCGCGCGCAACGTCTGGTTCGAGCGCACGCGCGACCGCCTGCGCTCGCTGCCCGCGAACGGCGCGCACCCGCTCGAGGACGCGGAGACGCGCGGGCTGCTCGCCGACCTGTTCATGGAGACCGAGGTGCAGCGGCTCTTCGAGCTGCGCAACTTCTGGATGAACCGCACCCACCAGGACATGAGCTACGAGGGCCCGCAGGCCTCGTACTACCGCAAGATGAGCGGGCTCCGCGCCTCGCAGATCATGCTTGAGCTGCTTGGTCCCTACGCGCAGCTCAACGACGCGGAGTTCGACCCCACGGGCGGACGCTTCGACTCCTACCTGCGCAACGCGATCGTCTCGCTGCATCCGGGCGGCACGGCGGACATCCAGAAGGTGATCATGGCCCGCCGCATCGGCATCGGGCGCGGCGAGCGCGAGCGCGCCGGCCGCACGGTCGAATAGGCGGCCCGGCGTGGACCTCTCTCTCAGCGAAGAGCAGCAACTTCTCAAGCAGGGCGTCGAGGACTTCGTCGCCCGCGAGGCGCCGCTCGAGGCCGTGATCGAGCTGACGGACAGCGAGCTCGGCTACTCGCCGGAGCACTACGCGCGTGTCGCCGAGCTCGGCTGGCTCGGCGCGGCGATCCCGGAACAGTACGGCGGTGCAGGCCTCGGCCTGACGGACGCCGCCGTGCTGTTCGAGGCGTTCGGCTATGCGGCGCTACCGGGTCCGTTCATCTCCTCGGGCGTCGTCTCGGCGCTGATCGTCGAGGAGGCAGGCAGCGAGGAGCAGCGCGCCGAGCTGCTCCCGCGCATCGCAAGCGGCCAGGCGATCGCCGTGTTGGCGCTGACCGAGCGCGGCTACGGCTGGGGTCCCGAGGGCGTCCACATGCGCGCCGCCTCGAGCAATGGCGACTACGTGCTGGACGGCGACAAGCTGTTCGTACACGACGCGATCGGCGCGACACACTTCATCACCGCGGTGCGAACGGGCGACGACGGCGCGCTGACGCTGCTGGTTGTCGACGCGTCGGCGCCCGGCGTCTCCGTGCGTCGCCTGCAGGGCTTCACCGGCTCGGAGTGCGTCGTGCGCTTCGAGGGCGTGCGCGTGCCGGCCTCGGCGGCGCTCGGTGACGGCGGAGCGGTGGAACACCCGCTCGACCGTGCGCTCACGAAGGCGGCGCCGGTGCTCTCCGCCTACCAGGTCGGCGGCGGCCAGGCGGCGTTCGAGCTCGCGGTCGACTACAGCCGCGAACGCCGCCAGTTCGGACAGCCGATCGGGCGCTTCCAGCACGTGCAGAACCACATCATCCAGCTCGTCAACCACGTCGACGCCTCGCGCTGGACCACCTACGAGGCGTTGTGGCGGCATGACTCCGGCAAGCCGGGCATCGAGGTCGCCTCGCATCTCGCGAAGGCGGTGACGAGCGAGGGTTTCGTGCACGCGGTGAACTACTCGCACGAGGTGCATGCAGGCGTCGGCGTGATGCACGAGTACGGGCTGACGCTCTACACGACGCTCTCGCGCTCGCTCTACCACCAGCTGGGGAGCCCTCGCTACCATCGCCGCCGGCTCGCCGACCTGCTGGTCGACTACGATCTGGGGCCGGATCCGCTGGACTGACTGTCGCTGGACTGACTGGGAGCGCGTCAGGCCTGCGCCGGCGGCTCCGAGATGCGGATTCGCCCGCCGCGAATCGTCACGATTGCGCGGTCCTCCAGTGTGCGGCCGTGGCGTTCGACGACCTCGGACATGATCGCGATGCGCTGTGCTGCCGGAACATCCGGGAGCCGCACGAGGCCCGCGTGGGGGACATCGTGGAGGTAGATCAGCTCGCCGAAGTCGGTGTCTATCGTGACCAGGACGCGCCCTGCCGACTCCGCGATCTCGAGGAGAGCCCGGTCCCCGGGGTCAGGGCCGAGTAGGCGGGCCTCAAGCACATCATGCCCGTGATCGCGCAGCCACTCCGCCGTGCGACGCCCGACGCATCGATCAACCAGAAACCTCACGACTCGCGGACGGAAAGCGTCGCCAGCGTGTCCCGCGCGATGATCGCGTGCGCGTAGGCCGTGCAGGCAAGAATGTCCTCGGCCTCGAGATCGGGGTAGTCATCGAGCACCTCGTCCGGCGTGACTCCTTGTGCCAGGAGGCTCAGCACCAGCTCCACGGATACCCGCAAATCACGAATGATTGGCTTTCCGCCGAACACGTCCGGGCGAGCCGTGATGCGTTGCAGGAGCTCGTCGTTGGTCGGCATGCCCTGTCCTCCCGCTTCGCTGGCCGAAAGGCTCGCGCCGCGCACTGGCAGGATACCGCCCCGGTGGAGGCGCTGTCGCCGGACTAGCTGTTGCTGGACTCGCCGTCTCTCGACTGCGCATCGCCCGGCGGAGAGCCTCGCGGCGCCCTCGCGGCCGGGAGGTCGGACCAGGCGGGACGGCGGATCGCCATGACCGCGACCATGCCCGCGAGCGTGCCGAAGGCGAAGATCGTGAACACCGTGTGGTAGCTCCCGGTCACGTCGAACGACCAGCCCGCGATCAGCGGGGCGGCCACGTTCATCGGCATCTGTAGCATCGAGACCAGCCCCCGCACCGTCGCGAAGCGGCGCGTGCCGAAGTAGTCGGCGATTACCGCCATCTGCAGCACCAGCCAGGCGGCGTGGCCGAAGCCGAAGCAGAGGTAGTAGATGGGCAAGAGCCAGAGGCGGTCCGGGCTCACGTTCGTGAAGGCGAGGAACCCGATCGCCATCGCGGCGAACGAGAGCGTGAACACGCGGCGGCGTCCGAAGCGATCACCGACCCAGCCCGCGGAGACTCGCAGCACCAGCTGGCACGCGCCGTAGAGTCCCGTGATGATCGCCGCCTCGCGAAGCGAGAAGCCCGTCGACTGGAGGTGCGGCACCAGGAAGATCGTCCAGATGATGAGCACCGCCACACCGAGCGCCGAGGCGACCGCCAGCAGGTAGAGCGCGGGCGTGCGCAGCGCCTCGTTCGCACTCAGCCCGCCCTCGGAGATCGCGAGACTGGACTGCGAGCGCCGCTCGGCTGCGCCGTCGACCGTCATGCCAAGGTCCTCGGGACGATCGCGCACGACGTAGGCGCTGATCATGCCCGCGATGAAGATCGCGACGGCGCCGACCGTGACGGTCGAGCGCCAGCCGATCGACTCGACGAGCAGCGCGAGCACGGGGGCCGCGAACCAGGCCGCGGCGTTCCCGGCGTTCATCACTCCGGTGGCGCGGCCGCGCTTGGCCTCGAACCATTTCATGATCGCGGCGGGGAAGGCGGCGCCCGAGCCGATGCTGAGGCCGAACGACATCACAAAACTCGCCAGGTAGTAGTGCCAGATCTCCTGCGACTGCGCGAAGATCAACAGGCCAGCCGAGATGAAGACCGCCCCCGCGAACGCCATGCGCCGTGCTCCGACGACGTCGATCACCATGCCCGTAAGCGGCGCCAGCAAGCCCTGCTCAAAGCTGCGCAGCGAGAACCCGAAGGCGATCGCCGTGACGCTCCAGCCGAGCTCGTCGCGGATCGGCTCGATGAAAATGCTCGCTCCGATCATGACGAAGCCGAGCACCAGGAAGTTGTTCGCCGACCCGGCGATCGCGATGTACCAGCCGTAGAAGAGGCGCGGCATCGGCGCATCGTGCCACGCGAGGCGCGCAGCCGCCTCGTGCCTGAGCGCGCGCCGCCCTAGAATCGGCGCGGTGCGGTCGCCGGACGCCCGCCGCAACCTCCGGAGGGAGCAGGAGATTCCCGTGAGCGACTCGGACGCGCAGGACGGCGCCAACCCGGACCGGCACCCCCTCGATGTGATCTTCCGCCCCCGCGGCGTCGCCGTCGTCGGGGTATCCACCCAGCCCGGCCCGGACGGGCGGATGGGCGGCAACTTCCTCAACGCGCTGCTGGAGCAGGGCTACGACCGCGACCACGCGCTCTACGCCGTCAACCCGAAGATGAGCGAGGTGCGCGGCGTCACCTGCTACCCCTCCGTCCTCGATATCCCGGACCCGCTGGACCACGTGATCTCGCAGATCCCGTCCGACGGCGTGCAGGAGCTCGTCGAGCACTGCATCCAGCGCGGCGTGCGCTCGCTGCACTTCTTCACGGCCGGGCTTTCCGAGACCGGCGAGGAGGAGCTGATCCAGCAGGAGCGCGAACTCGTAGAGCGCGCGCGTGCCGCCGGGATGCGGCTGATCGGCCCGAACTGCATGGGTCTCTACGCCCCCGGCCCCGGCCTCGCCTTCAACTCCGAGTCGCCCACCGAGGAAGGCAACGTCTTCCTGCTCTCGCAGTCGGGCGCGAACGCCACCGGGATCATCAACGGGCTGGGTGCGCGCGGACTGCGCTTCTCCAAGGGCGTCTCCTACGGCAACGCCGCCGATCTCAAGGCCCACGACTTCTTCGACTACGCGCTGCACGACCCGCAGACCGAGCTGGTCGTCGCCTACATCGAGGGACCGCGCGACGGCCGGGCCTTTTTCGAGGCGCTGAAGCGCCTCGCGCGCGTCAAGCCGACGATCGTGCTCAAGGGCGGGATTACCGAGGACGGCGCGCGCGCCGCACGCTCGCACACCGGCTCGCTCGCCGGCTCGATCGATGTCTTCGATGCGCTCTGCCGGCAGGCGGGGGCGATGCGCGTGCGCACGCTCGACGACCTGCTCGACCTCGCCGTGGCGGCCACGACCGAGCTGCGCCACACGCGCGGGCGCAACGTCACGCTGGTCGGCGCGGGCGGCGGCTACGCCGTGCTCTCCTCGGACCAGATGGCGATGGAGGGGCTGACCGTCCCGCCGCTGCCCGACGAGGTGCAGGACAGGCTGCACGAGTTCATCCCGATCGCCGGGACCAGCGTGCGCAACCCGGTGGACGCCAACTTCGGGCGGGACCACCCGATGGACTTCCGCAGCGACACCGGCCTCACGCGTCGCGCCTTCGACCTGATCGCCGGATCACCGACGACGGACCTGATCTTCACCACCGTCGGCACCCGCTGGCACCCAGGCCAGGACCACTCGCGCGACGCGCGCCGTCACCAGCTGGAACTGACCGCGGACGAACTCGACCGCATCGCGCAGGAGCACCATGTGCCGATCGCGCTGATCCTGCGCGAGGCGAACATCGAGGACGCCGGCCAGCCCGCCTACGAGCGCGGCGTCGGCGTCTTCCCGACCCTCGAGCGGGCGGCGCGCGCCGTCGCCACGCTGCTCGAGTGGCGCCGGCGACGCGAGGGCCTGCCCGAGCTGTTCGAGCGCTAGGCCGCTCGGGCGTCAGGGGGAGCGATGCCCTCGATCGACGTCGTGATGCACGGCTCCGGCCTCAGCACGGACATCGGCGTCGTCGGTTTCTGCGCCGTCGTGCTGATCGAGGGCGAGCGGCGCATCCTCTTCGACTCGGCGCACGTCGGGCGGCGGGTCTACCTCGAGGAGCAACTGGCCGAGCGAGGGCTGACGACGCGCGACATCGACGCGCAGGTGATGAGCCACGCGCACTGGGACCACGTCCAGAACGCCGACCTGTTCGACCACGCGCCGCTGCTCGGTCACCCCTCGGAGGTGGCCTACGCGCACCAGCCGCACCGCAACGACTGGGCGACGCCGCCGTGGACGGGCGCGATCCTCGACCTGATGCGCATCGAGGAGGTCGCGGAGGGCTCCGAGCTGATGCCGGGCTGCCGCGTCATCGAGCTGCCGGGGCACTCACCGGGCAGCATCGGCCTCGAGGTGGAGACGGACGACGGCCTCTGCCTGATCACCGGCGACGCGGTGCACCATGCGGGCGTCGCCGTGGCGGGGCAGAACCCGCTCGTCTTCTGGAACGCCGCGCAGGCGGACGCCTCGGTGCGCCGTGTCGCCGAGGCGAGCGAGCGTGACGGCGCGCTGATCTACCCCGGCCACGACCGGCCGTTTCGCCTCAACGACGGCGAGGTGCGGTACGCCATCGAGGAGCGGATCACGATCCTCAACGCGGGCCCCGGCCGCCCCGGCCAGAGCTTCGACGAGTACGCCCCGCGCCGCGGCCAGTGGGTGATGCCGGGCATCGAGGAGCAGCGCCTCCCGGGCGGCCCGCCCCCTCCGGCCCCCTTTCCCGGGGGAGAGGGCGAGGGGTGAGGGGGCTCGCCGAAGTTGCGGGAACGCCGACGGCGAGCGTTCGGAGCGCGACTCCGGTGCCCTCGGGGGTTGGGAGGGAGCCGAGCGGCTGACAGCCAAAGCTGCTCCGGCGCGGCGCGAGAGCCTGGCGTGCCCCCTCACCCTAACCCTCTCCCCCAGGAGAGGGGACCGGAAGGAGACACGCTCGCCTACGCGAGAGAGGGCCGGAGAGGACACCACCGCCCCGCGCAGCGAGGGGCGCCGGACTATTCGACGACGCCGTCGGCGAGCAGCTCGGCGACCTCGTCGGTGCTGAACCCGCACTCCAGCAGCACCTCGGCCGTGTGCTCGCCCGTCGCGGGCGAGGAGCGGGCGGGAGTCGGGGGAGTCTCCGACATCTCGATCAGTGGGCCGGCGTGCAGTTGCGGGCCGGTGATCGGGTGCTCCAGCTCCACGATCATCCCCGTCTCGCGCGCGTGCGGGATGTCCGCGATCTCCTCGGGGAGGTAGAACGGCGAGGTCGGCACGCCCGCCTCGTCGAAGATCTCGATCCACTCGGCCACGGTCTTCTCGGCCAGCTTCTCCCGCATGAACTGCTGCCACTGCTCGACCAGCTCCCAGTTGTTGGGGTCGGCGGCGTCGAAGTCGGGCGAGTCGGACAGCTCGTCGTGCATGTCGAACAGGTTGCGCACGATGCCGCGCGTCTGCCGGGTGAGCGCGCCGAGGACGAGCGGGCCGTCCTTGGCGTTGTAGGCGCCGTAGTAGATGCGCCCGGAGGCGCGCAGCCGGAAGTGGTCCTTGCGCAGCTCGACGACCTCGGTCCAGGGTGCGCCGCGCTCGCGCGCCTCCACGATGTTGGCGCGGATCACGTCGGCGACGCTGGCGTCCGTCACCGGCTCGCGCATCACCGTGTAGCCCTGGATAAAGATCGAGGAGCGCAGCAACGAGGCGCCGATGTACTGGCCCTGGCCCGTGCGCTCGCGGTGGAAGAGCGCCGCACAGACGCCCATCGCGCCCGCGATCGCCGTCGAGTAGTCGGCGATCGGCGAGGCGCCGATGATGATCGGCGCGCCATGCTCGTCCGCCTGGCCGTCGCCGCCCGAGATTCCGGAGTAGGCGCGGATCACGCCGTCGTTGCCGCCCTGGTGGGCCTCGGGGCCCGTGGTGCCGAAGCCCGTAGCCTCGAGGTAGATCAGGTCCTCGCGCAGCTCGCGCAGCGTCTCATAGTCGATGCCGAGCCGCTGCACGACGCCGGGGCGGTAGTTCGTGACCACCACGTCCATGTGCGGGATCAGGCGGTAGGCCGTCTGGAGCCCTCGGGGGTCGTGCAGGTCGAGGACGATGCCGCGCTTGCCGCGGTTGTAGCTCTGGAAGGCCTTGCTCTCGCCGGGCACGACGGAGCCGGAGGCGCGCAGCGGCTCGCCGCCGGGCTGCTCGACCTTGACCACGTCCGCGCCGAGGTCGGAGAGGCTGATGCCGACCACCGGCCCCGCGATGATCTGCGAGAACTCGAGCACGCGGATGCCATCGAGCGCGCCGCCGCTCATCGCGGCCCCCTCCCGTACGGGCGCATTATGCGACAGCCCGGCCTGGCGCACCTCTGCACTGTGCGACAGGGCGCGGCAGCGCTCGACTCGGGCGAATGCACCTGCTCAACGGGCGGTGTAGCCACCGTCCACCGGCAGCGCTACGCCCGTGAGGAACGAGGACTCGTCGCTCGCGAGGAAGGCTGCGGCCGAGGCGATCTCCTCGGGTTTCCCGAGGCGGCCGATCGGGTGCAGCCTGACGAGGTGCGCGACGTCCTCGGGCGTCTCACGGATCCGGGCGGTCATCGGGGTCTCGATGTAGCCGGGGCAGATCGCGTTGACGCGCACGCCGAGCCGGCCGTAGCGGACCGCGAAGCTGCGGGTCAGGCCGACCACGCCGTGTTTGCTGGCGACGTAGGCGCCGGCGCCCGGCGGGCCCTCGACGTCCTGGTCCTCGCGCGGCACGGAGGCGACCAGCCCGAGAATCGAGGCGGTGTTGATGATCGAGCCTCCGCCGCGCTCGGCCAGCAGGCGCGCGCCGTGGAGCAGCCCGTAGTAGACGCCGCTGAGGTTCACCCCAAGCGTCTCCTCCCAGTCGCCGCCCCCGCCGACGCCGGCGTTGTTGAACAGCACGTCGAGCGTCCCGAACTCGGCGACCGATCGCGCGAGCGCGTCCTGCACCTGCTCCTCGGCGGTCACGTCGAGCCGGATCGCCAGACTCGAGCCACCGGACTCGGCGATGCGCGCGGCGGTGTCCTCCGCGCCGTCGCCGTCGAGGTCGGCGCAGGCGACCGCCGCGCCCTCGGCGGCAAAGCGCAGCGCTGTGGCGCGGCCGATGCCGGAGGCAGCGCCCGTGATCAGCGCGGCCTTGCCCTCGAGTGTGCCTTCGCTCATCACTCCCACCTGTCGTAGCGCACGGTCTCCTCGACCGGGAGGCGCGTGAGCGGGCCGAAGTTGCCCAGCGGGTAGCCGACCGGGATCAGCACGTACGGCTCGACCGTGTCCGGCACGCCGAGCACCTCGCGCACGGCGGGCTTGTCGACCAGCCCGAGAGTCGTCGGCGCGGCGCCGAGGCCGAGCGCGCGCGCGGCGAGCAGCGCGTTCTGCACCGCCGGCCAGACCGAGCCGCCGGCTCCGGCGCGGGCGGCATCGTCGGCGGGCGCCTCCAGCCACTGGTGGCAGGCGAGGATCAGCGCGGGCACCTCGCCCATGTGCTCGGCCTGCCAGAGCACCGCGTCGAGCATCCGCTGGCGCTTCGCCGGGTCGTGATGCGGCACCTCGCCGACGCGCCGGGTGTCGATGTAGTTCAGGACGCTCGTCTTGTTCAGCGCGGCCAGGCGAGCGCGCTGCTCGGGGTCGCGCACGATGATCCAGCGCACGCCCTGCATGTTGGAGCCGGTGGGGGCCTGGTTCCCGGCCTCGCAGATGCGCAGCAGCAGCTCCTCGGGGACGGGGTCGGGCTTGAGGCGACGCATCGCGCGGCAGTGGTAGATCACGTCGAAGATGCCGAGCTGCTCACTCAATGCGCCTGCTCCCTCTCACGTTGCGTAAGGCCGGTCGGGTTCGTGGCCGTATGCTAGCAGGCGTCCCGGGCACTACGCGGACTTCGCGACCGCCCTCGGCGGCTACGGCGAGCGCATCGAGCAGCCGGCCGACATCATCCCCGCGATCAAGCGCGGCATCGCGGGGATGGAGGCGGGCCGGTCTGCGCTGCTCGAGTTCATCACGCAGCAGAGCTACACCTACTCGCGGTTCTAGCGACCTCGCGGAGAGGCAGGGAGCGATCCTCTCCGGTCGAGCGGGGTCCGGAGGTTAGACGCGAGGCGCGCGAGGATGGCGAGACTACGAGGCGGCGGGCTCGCCCCAGCCGCCGCCGCCCGGCGTCTCGACCCGCACGACGTCGCCCGGCTGGGCGTCGAACGTCGCCTTGCCGGCGAGCGGGAGCTCCTCGCCGTCGCGCTCGAGGGCGTTGCGGCCCGGAACGCCGGGCGAGCCGCCCTGCGAGCCCCACGGCTCGGTCGTGCGGCGCTCGCTCACGATCGTCACGGTTGCCTCGCCGAGGAACTGCGTGCGCCGAATCATGCCGTCGCCGCCCTCGGAACTCCCGGCGCCGCCGCTACCGCGGCGCACGCTCTGCTCGACGACGCGCAGCGGGTAGGCCAGCTCGAGCGCCTCGGCCGGGGTGTTGAGCGTGTTGGTCATGTGGCTGTGCGTGGCGGCCATGCCGGGGCCCTCCGGCCCGCCGCCGAGCCCGCCACCGCTCGTCTCGTAGTAGGCCCAGGGGCGGCCGTTGCGCGGGTCGGTGCCGCCCGCGGTCAGGTTGTTCATCGTGCCGCTCGAGGCGGCCGGCATGCGCTCGGGCAGCGCCTGGCTGAGCGCCCCCCAGACGGTGTCGACGATGCGCTGCGAGGTCTCGACGTTGCCCGCGTTGACGGCGACGGGCGGCTGCGCGTTCACGAGGCTGCCCTCGGGCAGGGTGAAGCTGAACGGGCGGAACAGCCCGGCGTTCGTCGGCGCGCCCGGCGGCAGCAGGCAGCGCAGCACGTAGTAGGACGCGGAGCGCGTGACGGCGGCGACGGCGTTGATCGAGGCGGGGCGCTGCGGCGCCGTGCCGCTGAAGTCGAGGTGCAGCCCGCCGTCCGAGATCGTGAGCGCGACGACGATCGGCAGCGGCCCGTCGCCGTAGCCGTCGTCGTCCATCGCGTCCTCGAAGCGGTAGCTGCCGTTGGGGAGTGTCGCGATCGTCGCGCGGGCGAGCCGCTCGCCGTAGTCGAGCAGCGCCGCGCCCGATCGCCGGAAGCTCGCGAGCCCGAGCCGGGGGGGGGGGGGGGGGCCGCGCCCGCCCCCCCCCGCCGCCGCCGCGCGCGGCGCCGCCCCCCGGCCGCGCGGCCGCGGGGCGCCCGCGGGCGCGCCGGCGCCCCGCGCGCGCGCGGGGGGGGGCGGGGGGCCCCCCCCCCCCCCCCCCCCCCCCCCCCCCCCCCCCCCGCCGGCGCGCCCCCCCC
>VXOS01000081.1 GCA_009839925.1 Chloroflexota bacterium | reverse complement strand
CCGCCTGCTGGCGGCCGCAAACGCGCCGCCGCGGAGCCTTCCGCTGGCCACCGGCGGGGCCGCGCGCCCCCGCGCCGCGCCCGCGGGCGCCGCCGCGGTGCTGCGCGGCGCGCCGCTCGAGGCGGGCACGGTCACCGACCGCGAATCCATGCGCGCCGCCCTCGGCAGGGAGCAGGCCGCGGCGCTCGGCTGGCGCACGGTGCTCACGTTCGCCTTCGGCGCGTTGATCGTCGCGGCGATCGCGGGTGTGCTGCTGGACATCGCGATGCGCCGCGAGGAGCGCGAAAACGAGCGCGTGGCGATCGACGCGCTCGGCGGCCGACCGGCCGGCTGGCTGGGCGGAGTCGCCGCCGAGACGCTGATCCGCCTCGGCGCGGCCGCCGCGGTCGGCGTGGCGACGGGCATCGTGCTGGCGCGCTGGCTGCTCGCCGTCCTCGCGCGCGACGCGAGCGGGATCCTGATCGAGCCGCCGTTGCTCGTGCAGGTGGAGGCGGGGCCGCTGTGGACTGCCGGGGTTGCGCTGGCGGCGGGCGTCGTTGTGACCGTGGCTGCGGCAGCGCTACGGTATCGAGGGCGAGCCATGCGGCCGTCGCCGGCCCGCGCCGTGCCAGCCGGGGAGGCCTGAGATGGCCGCAGCGCAGCAGCCGACCGCCGAGCTGGGCCTCGCGAGCCACGTCGAGTGCAGCGGGCTCACGCTGGAGGCCGCGAACGGGCGCGGGTTCGCGCTGCGGGAACTCTCGTTCACGCTTGAGCGGGGCGCGCTGCGGCCGCTGCTCGGCCCCGCCGGCTCCGGCAAGACCTCGCTGCTGCGCGTGATCGCGGGGCTTGTCCGCCCGCACTCGGGACAGGTCCGTGTCGACGGCCTCGAACTCTCGCTCGCGAGTGAGGCGGAACTCCGCGAGTTGCGCCGCGGATCCGTGGGCCTCGCGAGCAGCGCGGGTCCGGCGCTGCGAGGCAGCGTCGCCTCGAACGTGGAGTTGCCGCTCCGCCTGACCGGCGTCCCGGTCGGGCGCGCCCGGCGGCGCGCCGCCGATCTGCTTGCGCTCACGGGCCTCGAGGAGATGGCGGCCGTGCGTGCGGAGCGGCTGCCTCCGCTCGCCTCGATCCGAACGGCCATCGCGGTCGCGCTGGCGCACGAGCCGGGCCTGCTCCTGCTGGACGAGCTGGCGGTCGCGCTGGACCTGGACGAGCGCGAGGAGCTGATCGACGTGCTGCGGCGGCTGCACCGCAACCTCGGGCTCACGCTGCTGATCGCGACCCGCGACGCCTCGCTCGCCCGGCGCATCGGCGGCGAGGTGCGGATGCGCGAGGGCCGGATCGTCTCGGAGCTGGTGCGCCGTTCGGCCTTCTCCCGCGGCGAGGGCGAGCGCACGGACGAGCTCGCCATCCTCGACCGCGACGGGCGCGTCGAGATCGCGCCCGACCAGCGCGAGGCGCTCGGTATCGGGCGTCGCGCGCGCGTCACGAACGAGGGCGACCACGTGGGCGTCTGGCCCGACCGTCCGCCTCCGGACCCGCGACCGCCCTGGAGACGCCAGTGACGTCCGACGGGCCGCTGATCGCCATCGAGGGCGTTTCGCTCGCCTGGCGCACGCGCGACTACGCGCGGCAGGCGCTGCGCGGGGCCAGCCTCGTGGCGCGGCCGGGTGAGATCATCACCGTCGAGGGCCCACCGGGCGCGGGGAAGACCTCGCTGCTCATGGTCGCCGCCGGGCTGCTGGAGCCCGACGAAGGCGCGGTGTACTTCGACGGCGAGGAGCTGGCAGCAATGCCGGCGTCGAGGCGACGGGCGTTGCGCGGTGGGTCGATCGCCCTGCTGCCTGAGGGCGGCGGGCTGCTTCCGACGCTTTCCATCGCCGAGCAGATCGACCTCGCGTTGCGCATCGCGGGCCTCGGGAGGCGCGAGCGCGCCGCCCGGCGAGGCGAGCAGCTTGCCGCGACGGGCATCGCGCATCTCGCCGCACGCCGTCCGCACGAGCTGACGCCGGGAGAACGCGCGCTCGCCGCGCTGGCGCGCGCCACGGCGGTCGAGCCGCAAGTGCTCCTCGCCGACGAGCCCGCCGCCGCGATGGACGCCGAAGCGCTGGCGACGCTGGAGCGGCAACTCGCGCTGCTCGCTGCACGTGGCGGCGCGGCGCTGCTCACTACCGACCGGGAGGCGGTGGGCAGCCTCGCCACGCGCCGCCTCGCCATCGAGGATGGCCGGCTGCGCCCGGCAACCCCGTTCGCCGAGGCGCCCGGAGCGCTGCCGATGGCCGGGCCCGCGCCCGGTGGGCAGGCCGCGGGTTAGCGCACGATGGCCGCCGCGCTGCTGCACCTTGTGGTCGCGGGCCTGCGTGACGAGCTGGGCGAGGCGGAACGCGAGGAACTCGCCGCGCTCGCCCGCGCACTCGCCTCCGCCGAGGGCGTGCAGGCGACGCTCGCCGCCTGCTCCCGGCGCGAGCTCATCACGGCGACCTGGCTGGGCTCCGCGGACGACCTCGAGGCGTTCGCATCCTCGGGGCCGCACCTGCGCTTCGTGCTCGAGGGCGTCGCGAGGCACTCGACGGGGATGTGGAGCGCGGCGGCGAGCGTGGACACCGGACCGCCCCTCGATCCGGGCGACGGCGGCGCGCTGTGGGCATTCGGGCTCCCCGCGGAGCCGCCCGCCTTCGAGTGGCAGGTGCGCGATCTGCTCGCCGCAATCAACGCGCTCCCGGGGCAAGCGGCCGCGGGACCGACCACCGAGGAGCGCGAGCGCTTCCGCGCGGCCGGCGTCGCCCTCGTGCGCGCGGACCAGCTGGAGCCCTTCGATCAGGCGCTTAGCGAGGCGCGTTCCTCGTGGGGCGAGCTCGGCGAGAGCCTGCGCGACGCGATCGCGCCGCTACTTGTCTCCTAGCCGTCTACCCGCTCAGGGCCCGCCCCGCTCGACGAGGCGCAGGAAGAGCGTGCCGTTGTCCCACTGCACGACCTCGTGCGGGGGCTCGATGTGGATCCAGGCGATCCGCGTATCGCGCCCGTTGCGCACCTGCAGCCGCCACGTCTCGAACGATCCGGCGGGCACCTCGATCGTCTGCCGGTCGACCAGCACGAGGCGCGCCGTGACCTGCGAGGCGTCACGCGGGTTGACCGAGACGTAGTTCGCCTCGAAGCCCTCGGCGAGGTCGATCGTGCGCCAGATCCAGAGCGAGGACTGGCTGTCGTAGTGGTGCTCACGCAGCGAGAGCTCGCGCGTGCGCTCGCTCCCGCCCTGAAGTTGCGTGATGACGAGTTGCGCCTCGCCGTCGCCAGCCGCGTACTTCGCCAGGTACCACTCGTCGTCGGAGGGCTCGCGGCGCTGGATCGCGCGCTCGGCGAGGCGCGGCTTCAGCGTCGCCGCGTCCACGATGACCGTCGCGACGTCGACGATCGGCCGCTCGCCGGGGGGCGTCTCGATCTCCTCGTAGGTCTGCACGAGCCCGAAGGCGTCGTCCTGTGCCGTGGTCGTGAACACGCCGCGCCCGACGATCGCCCCGTCGGCGTCGACCAGCTCGTAGACCAGGCGCTCGCCGTCGCCGAAGGGCACGGAGCGGACGATGTCCTCGGTGTCTCCGCCGCCCGCGCCGCCGGTCGCGCAGGCGGTCCCGAGCACAACAAGCAGCGCCACCATCAAGCGCATCCGCACGCAGCTACTCCCAACGCCCGAGGCCGGAACGGGCCGCCGTGGAGGCTAGCAGAGGGGGCGGTTGAGATCGCCGTGCCGGCAGCGGCCTACGTGGTGGGAGCGCTCTCCCAGAGGGACTCGTAGCCCTCGCCGCCGATGATCGCGGAGACGACCTCGGCGCGCTCGGCGGAGCGAACCTCGTCGAACACCTCGCCGCAGCGCCGCGCCAGCGCGGCTCCGCCCAGCTCGAACATGCGCTGCTCGAGCCGTTGCCAGAGACCGGCATCACGCATCACCTCGATGTAGCGAGGCCAGCTGAGGACGGTGATCTGGTCCGGCAGCGGAACGCCGGGGCGCAGCTTCTGCAGGTAGCGGTAGCGCTCCTCCGCCGAGGAGACGGGCGGCACCAGGCGCAGCTGCGGGCTGTCCTCGGCCGACTCGCGCGTATCGACGAGCAGGCGCTGCGGAATGACGTGGAAACGGATGATCAGGACGCCGGCCTCGTCGATGACGCGGCCCATCTCTTCGATGTCGAGTCCGCTGAACTCGCTTGGCATCGGAGGAAGCGTAGCAAACGTCGTGCGTCATTCACAACGGGTAGGGCGCGCGAGCGCCGCTTTGGCGTCGTTGCGCCTCGGTTCCGTCGGGTGCTACGCCGGGATCTGGTAGGTCCGGTCGAGGTACGGGATGTTGATCAGCCCGCTCATCTGCAGCCCGAACACGACCAGCAGGACGCCTCCGACGCGGGTCGCGGTGTCCAGGTGCTCCTGCACCTGACCGCCGAGGAACCCCGCCGACGCGCCGACGAAGGCGAAGACCAGCGTGAAGCCTATGACGAAGACGACCGAGTGGATGAACAGCTGGCGGCGCGCCGAGACCGAAGTGCCGGACAGCTGGAACACCTCGCCCGCGAGGTTCGCGAGGTAGACCGGCACCAGCGGCAGCACGCACGGCGAGAGGAAGGAGACGATGCCCCCGACGAAGGCAATCGCCGGCCCGGCGATGCCGTCCGTGCCCTGCGAGAGGTTCTCCTCGGCGCTGGCTGTCTGATCGAAGAGGAAGCCGAACGACTGGAAGTAGGTGTTGAGCCGCCCGAACTCGCCGAGCAGCATCAGCGCGCCGACGACGATGAAGAGCGCGCCGCTCACCGCCATCAGGCCGGGCATGTACGGCTGCAGCTTCCGCACCTTCGGCGCGAACCAGCCGAACGCCGCCCCGAAGGCAAGGAACCAGACCCCGAGGCCGAGCGAGTAGAAGATCAGCAGCAGCGCCCCCTGCGCCGCCGTCCCGGACGTCGCCGCGAGCGTGAGCACCACGCCGAGGATCGGCCCGATGCAGGGTGACCACGCCACCGAGAACGCGGCGCCTATCGCGAACGAGCGCGGGTAGCCGCTGCGGTACCAGGGAGACGGCGCCGAACCGGCTGCTGCCGTCATGGCGTTACTCCTCTTCTCCCGGGTCGGGAATGCCGAGCAAGCGCCGGCGCGCGGCGTCGTAGCGGTCCTTGGCGGTGGCCTCGCGGTTGAGCAGTCCCTTGATCTTCGAGGGGTGCAATGCCTCGCCGTCGAGCAGCACGGCGTGCACCTGATCGAGCTGCTTCCGCCAGCCCTCCCAGGCGCTGCGGTAGGCGACCTGCGGCGTCTCTTCCGTCATGGATCCAGTGTATCCGAGACCGCGCTTGCGGACGCGTTCGCGATGAGGCAGATCGCCCTGTCCGGGAGGCCGCTCAGTCCGGATTCCCGAAGACAAGAATCGCGAGCACGGGAGCGAGCGCGGTGAAGAGCGCCGGCACGGGAACGTCGAGCGGCGAGCGCGCATCGAGGGCAGCGTCCCGCCGCCACCAGGCCTGGATGCGGAGCCGGGTCCGGTCCCACCAGTCTCGCTGCAGGAGGACCGTGAGGCCGATGGCGAGCAGCACGAATCCGGCGACGGCGAGCATGACCCAGTGGGGAACGGCGTCGCTGTCACGGTTGACCCAGAGGAAGCGCAGCGCGACTCCCGAAAGCGTGACCACCGCCGAGACCCCCAGCCAGCGCGCCCCCAGCGCCATCGCAATCCCGAGCAGCACGATGCCCTCGAGCAGCAGCACGAGACCCCAGCGCGCGCCGCCGGGCTCGAAGCCCTGCTCGGCCTGCGGCAGCACCAGCAGCGCCGCGCCGGCGAGCTGCAGCAGCTCGTGCCAACCGAGGTGGCGTGAGAGCGTCTCCGAGGTGCGAGCGAGCAATCCCACGAGCGCGAGGTAGAGCGCGGCCGGCACGGTATGCGCCTGCACGTTCGCGGGCTCGAGCGTCGCGATCGCCAGCTCGAGCGCGACCATGACGACCGCCGACGCGGGCAGCGAGGCCCAGCCGATCCCGAGCCGCCGCCCATCGAACTCGACGGCGGCCGCAAGGGGCAGGAGCAGCGCGGTGAGCACGCGGAACTCGACCAGCGTCGCGGGATTCGCCTCGATCGTCTCGAGGCGGACGCCGAGCGCCTGCAGGGCGACGAGCGGTCCGAGCACGAGGCCCGCCCAGGAGAGCGCATGCACGGACAGCGTAGACCAGTCGTCGCCGAGCCCGCGCCAGCGGCCGAGCGCGAGGAAGGCGCCCGCGCCCGCCAGCGAGTACGCCGTGGCGAGCGTCCAGGTCGGCCAGTCGAACACCGGCCAGAGCGCAGCCGCGCTGCCGAACACGACGGTGAGCGCCGGGATCGCGAACTCCCAGCGGCGCAGGCGCCACGCCTCGTAGGCGAACAGCGGCGCGAGCAGGAACGTGACGAGGACGAGCGCGCGGTACTCGACGGTGCCGGGCGCCTCGGCGCCCGCGCCTCCGAGACGGGAGTCGAGGGCGACGACCGCGGTGAGCACGGCGGCGGCGGGGGTCAGCCAAGAGAGCGCCTGCACGGCCAGCGCCGCTGGATCGTCGGCCAGGGTGCGCCAGCGGGAAAGCGCGAGGAAGCCGCCCCCGCCGGCAACGGCGTACGTGCAGGCCAAGACCCAGGTCGGCCAGTCGAAGACCGGCCAGAGCGCCGCGACCGAACCCAGCACGACGAGCAGCGCGAGCACAAGCGGCTCGCTGCGCCGGAACCGCCACGCTTCGTAGCTGATCAGCGGCGCGACCAGCAGCGTGACGAGGACGACGGTCTGGTACTCGGCGGTGCCGGGCGCTTCGCTGCCCACGCCCTCGATGCGGGCTCCGAGGGCAATCCAGGCCGTGAGCACGGCCACGGCCGGCGTCAGCCACGACAACGCCTGGACAACCAGGGCTGCCCGGTCCCCGGCGTAGCGGCGCCAGCGGGTGAGCGCCGCGAAGCCACCCGCACCCCCTGCCGCGTAGGCGGCGGCGAGCGTCCAGGCCGGCCAGTCGAAGGTCGGCCAGAGCGCCGCCACGCAGCCGAGCAGCACGACCAATGCGAGGACGGTGGGCTCCGCCCGCCGGAACCGCCACGCCTCGTAGCTGATCAGCGGCGCGAACAGCAGCGCGACGAGGACGAACGTCTGGTACTCGGCGGTACCCGGCGCCTGGACATCGCCCTCCCCGAGTCGGGCTACGAGCGCGATCCAGGCCGTGAGCACGGCCACGGCCGGCGTCAGCCACGACAACGCCTGAACAGCCAGGGCTGTCGGATCCTCGGCGTAGCGGCGCCAGCGGGTGAGCGCGGCGAAGCCGCCCGCACCCCCTGCCGCGTAGGCGGCAGCGAGCGTCCAGGCCGGCCAGTCGAAGACCGGCCAGAGTGCCGCCGCACTACCGAGCAGCACGACCAGGGCAAGGACGGTCGGCTCCCAGCGCCGGAAGCGCCACGCCTCGAAGGCGACCAGCGGCGCGAAGGGCAGCACGGTCAGCACCAGCGCGCGGTACTCCACCGTGCTTGCCGCCTCGATGACGGTCGGGGGATCCCCGACTCGGTCATCGAGCGCCGCGAAGGCCGCGGCGACCGCAGCCGCGAGCGGCAGCCAGGAAAGGGCCTGGACGGAGGCGAGGATCTCGGGCTCCTCCCCGTCCGGCCAGCGATAGCGGCGTAGTGGCGTGAGGACGCCGAAGAGCGGTATGGCGCCCGCCGCGTAGAGCGCGGCGAGCTGCCACCACCGCCACGCCTGCGCCTCCCAGAGCGCAGCGAGGGCGAGCATCCCGAGGGCCGTCGCGACTGCCGCGAGGCTCCAGCGGCGAACCAGCGCGAAGGCGACAAGCAGGTGGGCGGAAGGCACGGCGAGCAGGATCGCGGTGTGACCGTGGTAGTGGTCGGGATCGGGGAGGGAGATATACGTCACGAGGAGCAGTGCGGGCAGGACCACCCAGAACAGCGCCGGTGCGCGTGGGGTCGCGTAGACCAGCGAGGCGGAGACCGCGGCGCCGAGCGCCGCGAACGCCCAGCCGGCATCGGCGGCGTCCACCTCGAGCGCGCGTTGCGTGAACCCGATCGCGGCCAGCAGGGCGCCGAAGCCGACCCATCCGAAGCCGGCGCGCTCCAATGCGGAGGTCGTGGATCGCCTGTCCCAGTCCGGCGCGAACACGCCGTCGCCGGTATTGCGCCAGGCGACGGCAGCCGCGAGCACAGCGGCCGCGAGGAAGGCAGTGGCGGCCCCCCAGCTATTGCCGTCGAGGTGGACCTGCGATAGCAGGAACGGCCACAGCAGGCCGGCGGCCATGAGCAGCCACGCCCCGCGCGAGAGCTGCGGGCTCCAATCGCTCCACAGGTGACGGGTGAGCAGCAACAACGCCACGGCGGCCAGCGGCGGCGCGCTGTACCACTGCGCGGGCAACTCCGCCGCCCACACCGCCGCGAGCGCGGTCACGGCGGCAAGCACCACCACCGCGAGCAGCACGAACGCCTGACGCACGGACCAGCCGGCCACGGCGACGAGCGCCGCCAGCAGCGCGTAGGTCACCGGCAGCTCCCAGCGGTGCTCGGCGCCGACATCGTGGTCAAACGCGTCGTAGGCAGCGATCAGGTTCGAGAACAGCAGCGCGAGGACGGCGATCACGGCAACAGGCACGACCGTGACGACGCTCCAGCGCCGCACGGTCGAGAACGCGGTCCCGGCGGCGAGTGCGAAACCCATCCACCACGCCCCGGACCACTCGATCGGCCACCCGGCGGCAATCGCGAACGATCCCCAGGCATTCAGCAGCGCGATCGCGGCGGGGAGCGCGTAGAGCCGTCCATGGCCGCGGGCGAACAGGAAGGAGTAGAAGGCCGTGCTGTAGGCGGATGCGGCGAACCAGACGACCGCGCCCGAGACCTCGTGGTCGCCGAGCACCTCGTTGTGGAGCAGCAGGAAGTTGAGCGGCGTCAGGAGCGCTCCGATCGCGAGGAAGACCGGACCAGCCTCGCGCACCCGCGGCCAGCGCCGGAGGAGCAATCCCGCGGCGATGAACGCCGCCGTGTAGCCGGCGAGCATCAGGACACGCCAGCCGCCGACGATCGTCTCGTCCCGGCTGGAGGCGAAGATCAGCGCGGAGATGACCAGCAGGAAGGCGCCGAGGTAGAGCAGGATGTCCGCCTGCCGCCGCGCGGCCCACTCGCCGATCGCGGCCGCCGGGGGACGCGATGGTGGCGGGCGCGGTGGTGGCGGCGGCGGATCGGGAGGCACGAAGACGCGCGCCTCCACGCTGTCGGGCGGCGCGGGAGGAGGCTCCGCGACCGGTTCGGCCGCTGGCGCCGGATCGGGCCGCGCGCCGAGGAGTTCGTCGCGCCGCCGCACGTAGTACGTCCTCAGCCGCTCGAACGAGGCGGCATCGAGGAGCCCGGCGGCCCGCCAGATGTCGATCTCGTCGAGCAGCGCCGCAATCGACTCGGGCGTCTGGCCGATGGCGGTGGACCGAACCGGGGGATCGGGAGATTCGGAGATGGGGTCACCTCCAGACGTCCGAACGAACCGGATCGCGTCGGCCCCCGCCGATCACTCTACCCGATGCGCGACCTCGTATGATCCTCGCGCCGGGAGGGAGCCAGCCGTGGCCTACGACGAGGCGCTGGCCGAGCGCGTGCGCGAGTTGCTTGCGGATCTCGTCGACCCAGCCGAGGTGCGCGAGCAGCGGATGTTCGGCGGCGTCGCCTTCATGGTGCGCGGCAACATGTGCTGCGGCGTCCACGGCTCCGAGCTGATCGCGCGACTCTCACCCGAGGACGGCGAGGACGCCCTCGGCGAGCCGTTCGCGCGCCCGATGGACATGACCGGCCGCCCAATGCGCGGCTGGCTGTTCGTCGGCCCGGCGACGGACTTCGGGGAGGAGCGGCTGGAAGGCTGGGTCCGCCGCTGCCTCGACCACTGCCTCACGCTCAAGCCGAAGTAGCGTCGCGCGCGGGCCGCCCTCGATACGCCCGCGTGTTGTGAGCAGCGCCCGCTCCGGTGTAGAACGGGAGGGAACGGCAGGGGTGCGCCGGCAGGGCGCATGGCGTGCAGCCGCGCCCCGCACGCCCCAGGCCGCACCAGCAGCGAAGGAGCAGCTCGATGACCACAGTCGCCGCCGCAACCACGCGGGTCTACGACCCGACCGGTCACCCCCGCATCATCCCCGTCCAGGCCGCCCCACGGCCGCAGAGCCTCGAGGGCCTGCGACCGGGCATCCTCACGAACCGCAAGATGAACGCGCGAGCCCTGCTGGAGGCGATGATGGGCGAGGTCGCCGGCGCGGTCTCGCTCGCCTCCGCGCCGGTCGTGGAGAGCAAGCCCTCCAACGGCCCGCCGATCCAGCGCATCGTCGACAGCATGAAGGAGAGCGCCGACTTCGCCTTAGTCGGGACCAGCGACTGAGGGTCTTGCACCGCGTGGAGTGTCCACGCTGCCATCGTCCTCGAAGAGCTCGGTATCCCCACCGTCAACGTCACCACGCCCGCCTTCGTCGATCTGTTGCACCTGGAGGCTGAGCAGCGCGGTCTGAAGGACCTGCGCTACGTCGTCGTCTCGCACCCGATCGGCGGGCTGCACGCCGACGCGATGGTCGGAAAGGCCCAGGCCGTCACCAGCGAGCTGATCGAGGCCTTCACGAAGCCCTACGAGAGCAGCAACGGCGCGCGCGCCAACGGCGCCGGCGGCGCCGCGGCCGCAAGCGACCTCGGCCGCGAGAGCGTCATGGTCGACGTGCCCGCCGACGAGCAGGCCCTGCGGCGCGAGTTCGCGCGCCGCACCTGGTCCGACGGCCTGCCCGTGATCGCGCCCACCGAGGAGCGCGTCGAGGCGATGCTCGAGTACTGCGACCGCGATCCGCTCGAGGTGCTCGGCGTGATCGCGCCGCGGCGCGGCGAGGCGACGGTCCAGGCGACCGCCGTCTGCGCCGTGATGGCCGGCTGCGAGCCGCGGATGTTCCCGGCGCTCGTCGCCGCCGTGCAGGGCATCGGTCGCGAGGAGTTCAACGTCAGCGGCGTCAACGCGACCACGCACCCGAACACGGTGATGATGCTGCTCAACGGCCCGATCGCCCGCGAGATCGGCGCGCACGGCGGGATGGGCTGCTTCGGCCCGACCTTCGAGACGAACGCGACCCTCGGACGCGCGCTGCGCCTGGTGCAGCTCAACATCGGCGGGGCCACGCCCGGCCTCGGCGACCGCGCCACGCAGGGCACGCCCGCGAAGTTCACCTTCTGCGTCTCGGAGAACGAAGCGGAGAGCCCCTGGGCGCCGTTCCAGACGACGCGCGGGTTCAACGCCGAGGACAGCACCGTCACGGTCTACGCCTGCGAGGGGCCGCACAACATCGAGGACCACGGGAGCAACACCGGCCTCGGCATCATGCAGACGGTGGTGGGCTCGATGGGCCAGGCCGGGAGCAACAACATCCTCGCGCGCGGGGACACGCTGCTCGCGCTCACGCCGGAGCACGCCGCCGTGCTCGCCGGCGACGGCTGGGACCGCGAGAAGATGCGGGAGCACATCTTCGAGCTGGCCCGCTTCCCCGCCGACCACCTCTCGGTGGAGTTCATCGACCACATCAACGAGCGCATCGACCCGGAGACGCCGACGTTCCTGAAGGACTCGCGGCTGCCGATCGCGGCGAACCGCGAGTCGATTCACATCTTCGTCGCGGGCGGACCGGGCAAGCACTCGTCGTGGATGCCGGGCTTCGGCGACATGTCGCTCCCGCAGACGGTGGCGATCACCAACCGCCACGGCGAGCCCGTCCGCAGCATCGAGGAGCTGCGCCGGGGCTAGCTACAACGGGCGCGGGCGCGCCCTGCGTGACGGAGGCCGCATGACGGACGGTGGCGCGCGCGCCGGGGCGGAAGCGGCCGCCGTCGCCGCCGTCGAGGCCTTCTACGCCGCCTGGAGCGCGGGCGACCTCGAGGCGCTGCGCGGGACGATGAACTACCCGCACGTCTCGCTCTTCCCCGGCCACATCGAGGTGCGCGCCACGCCCGAGGAGTTCGAGTCGCCGTTCGAGCGCCTGCGCGAGTTGCAGGCCTGGTACAGCAGCAGTCTCGACCGCATCCACCCGATCTGGACGCGCGACGACAAGGTCTGCCTCAGCGTCGACTGGAGCCGCTACGGCGAGGACGGCGCGCGCTACCTCTCCGGCAACATCATCTACATCGTCACCAACGTCGACGGGCACTGGGGCATCCAGTTCCGCGCCCGCAGCGAGCCGCGCGACCGCGACGGCCCGCCGCCGGAGGCCGCCGAGCGCCCGCGCAACACGCTGCTCACGCTCGTGCCGGAGGAGATCGAGGAGTTCGCGCGGCGGCACACTACCCCGCTGCCCCCGCACCTCGAGGAGTTGTCCCGCTTCACGCTGGAGGAGCTGGAGTTCGGCCTGATGCTCTCCGGCCCGATCGAGGGCGGGCTGCTTCAACTGCTCGCCTGGGCCACGCGGGCGAAACGCATCCTCGAGATCGGCTGTTTCACCGGATTCAGCGCGCAGATGATGGCCGCCGCCCTGCCGGACGACGGTGAACTCATCACCTGCGAGATCGACCCGGAGACGGCCGGGATCGCCCGCAAGTACGCCGACGCGGGCCCGGACGGGCACAAGATCGAGATCCGCGTCGGCCCCGCCTCCGAGACCCTCGAGACCCTCGTGGGCCCCTTCGACCTCGTCTTCATCGACGCCGACAAGGACCCGTACATCGACTACTACGAGGCGGCGCTGGAGCTGCTCGCCGACGACGGGATCATCGCGGTCGACAACGTGCTGCTGAACGGGCGCGTGGTGGATCCGGAGTCGAAGTCCGGCCAGCGGATGGCCGCCTTCAACGCGCACGTCGCCGCCGACGAGCGGGTCAAGCAGGTGCTGCTCACGATCCGCGACGGCGTGATGCTGATCCGCAGGGCCTGACCGCGAAGCGCCCTCAGCGCAGCGCGCGCAACTCGCCGTCCGCGGTCACGATGTAGACGCCCCCGCTGGTGACCAGCGCCCGCGAGATCGAAACGCCTTCGAGGGCCCGCCGGTCGATCTCCTCACCGGTTGCGGGATCGAGGACGACGAAGGCGGACTCCTCGATCAGCAGCAGGCCGTCGCTGATCAGCGCCGGCGCATCGACGAGCGGATCCGCCTCGCGCTCCCAGAGGGTGCGCCCGTCCTCGAGCGATGCCGCGAACACACGCCCGCCCTCGCAGGACAGGATCACCTGCTCGGCTTGGAGGACGGGAGCGAGCGAAGCGCATTCGAGCGTCTCCGCCCAGCGGAACGGCTGGTTGGGCGTCGGCGGGGCCACCCCCCAGAGGTCCGCCCAGAACCACGCCATGCGCAGCCCCTCCCACCACGGCTGGCCGACGTCCTCGTCGAAGGCGAGGATCCAGAGGTCGGAGACGCCGATCACGACGCCGTAGCCCGCCACCGCGTGCCTCGTGCGGAAGAAGCGCGCGAAGAACTCGTGGCGGCCGGTCTCGATGTCGAAGAAGTGCAGGCGGCGCCAGGAGCGGAAGATGGCCCGTTCGTCGCCGACGACGGGACCGCCGAGCGCGAGCACATCGTCGCCGGACTGGTCACGCCCCAGCTCCTCGCCCGTCTCGGCGTCGTAGGCCAGCATCACGCCGCGACCGCCGACCCAGACGACGCCGTCCACGACCATCGGTCCGCTGAGGATGTCCTGGCCGGTATCGCTCCTCCAGCGCTCGCGGCCGCTGCGCGCGTCAAGGGCGACCAACCAGCCGCTGCGCAGCGAGACGTAGACGGTGTCGCCGGCGATCACGGGCGAGTCGTCGAGCTGCCCCGGCACCGGGAAGCTCCAGAGCTCGCTGCCGTCCGCGGTCGCGTAGGCAACCAGCAGCGCGTCCTTGTGGGCGGCGTAGATCGCGATCCCGTCCGTGACAAGCGCCGCCGTCAGTGCCGAGTCCAGCGTGCGGGTCCAGGCGGTCTCCCCTCGCAGCGGCGGACTCGCCTCGCTGACGCGTGTCGCGCCGGCATCGGCGCCCGCGGCAGCCCAGACCTCCGCTCCGGAGGCGAGCGATCGCGAACCACTCGCTTCGTCCCGCGAGGGTGCGGGCCAGAAGCACTGCACGTAGACGACCCCGGCGATGATTGCGACCAGGAGCAGCTGGAGCACGCGGCGTCGGCGCACGCGGCGGAGGTAGCGTCGCAGGCCGGTCGGCTCGGGCTCCTGCGGCGGGGGCACGAACGGCGTTGGGGCGACGTCGCTGAGGCTCGTCAGGCACTGATGGCAGATCAGGCTGTCGGCCGGCATCTGCGCCTCGCAGCGAGGGCAGCGCTTCACGAGGAGCCGCTCGCCGCCCGGATCGGCGCCGGCGAGCGGATCGTCCATGCCGGGTGCACGCCATCGAACCATGCGCCGATCATAGAGCGCCCCGCCGTTAGCGCCCTCGTCACCGCGGGGGGCGCGGCGGGGCGGGGCCCGGGGGGCGGCCGGGGCCCGGCCCGGGCGCGGGCGGGGGGCGGCGCCGCCGCGGCCGCGGGCGGGCGGAGCGCCCGTGACGCGGGGTAGTGG
>VXOS01000067.1 GCA_009839925.1 Chloroflexota bacterium | reverse complement strand
CGCTACGTCACTTCCGAGGCCGATCCGGCCCCCTCTCCCCCGGCGGGAGAGGGCGGGGGTGAGGGGGAGCGCGCCCCGGGCGCGCCAGCCGGGCAAGAAACCCTCCGGGGGCAACCCCCCTCAAGGTGTCGAGAGCCGCCAGCGAGCCCCCGGCTGGATTCCGGTTTTCGCCGGAATAACGGACGGGGAGTCCGGAGCCCTCGAGGCTAGCGCTTGGTGTACTGCGGGGCCTTGCGGGCGCGCTTGAGGCCCGGCTTCTGCCGCTCCTTCTCGCGCGCGTCGCGCGTCAGCAGGCCGTGCTGGCGCAGCGGGCGGCGGTAGCCCTCATCGGCGGCCACGAGAGCGCGGGCGATGCCGAGGCGCATCGCGCCGGTCCAGCCGGAGATGCCGCCACCGCTGACCTTGACCTGCACGTTGAAACGGTTCGCATTCTCGGTGACGGAGAGCGGGCGCAGCAGGTCCTGGCGCATCGAGGGGCGGAAGACCACGTCCTCCAGCGGCTTGCCGTTGACGACGAAGGCGCCGTTGCCGGGCGTGAGCCGGACGCGGGCCACCGCCGACTTGCGGCGGCCGAGGCCGTAGTAGTAGTGCTGCTGCTCGTTCGTCATCGTTACGGCTTGCCCCTCGCGTACCTACTCGTCGTTCTCGTCCGCGTCGTCGGTCGCCTCTTCGGCGTCCGCGGCAGTGTCGTCGGTCTCGTCTGCGGCAGCCTCGTCCACAGTGGCCTCGTCCACGGTCGGCTCGTCCTCCGCGACCCCGTCCTCCACGATCTCCTCGGGCGGCCGCTCGGCCAGGGCCGCCTCGGCGGCGCGGGCTTCGGCGGCGGCTCGGCGGCGGGCGCGCGCGCCCGTACCGGCGCGCAGCTGCGCTTCGTGCGGGTGGTCCGCGCCGGAGTAGACACGGAGGTGGCGGAACAGCTCGCGGCCGAGGCGCGTGTGCGGCAGCATGCCGCGGATCGCGCGCTCCAGCACCTTGCGCGGGTCGCGCTCCATCTGCTCCTCGAAGGTGCGCTGGCGCAGGTTGCCCGGGTAGCCGGAATGCCGGTAGTAGACCTTCTGCTGGGCCTTGTTGCCGGTCAGCACCACAGCTGCGGCGTTGATCACGATCACGTAGTCACCCATCGGCAGGTGCGGCTCGTAGTCCGGCTTGTGCTTGCCGAGCAGCAGCCGCGCGGCCTCGCTGGCGACGCGCCCGAGGGGCCGCCCACCCGCGTCGACCACCTGCCAGCGGCGGTCGAACTGCTTGGCGCTCAGCCGGTAGGTCTTCGTCGTCACCTCAGGCCACCATTCCCTGCTCGGCTTCGCCGTCCAGTCCCCACTCGACCGCGCCGGCGGGATAGCGGACCGCCTCGAGCGTCAGCCCCTGCGGCGGCGCCGTCGGACCGACGCTGCTTGCCGGCGCGTCGACGAGCGCGGCGAACGCGCGCGGCGAGCGCGCACCCGCGCCGACACGCTCGAGGGCGCCAACGGTGCGCCGCACCTGGTGCGGCAGGAAGGCGTCGGCCTCCATCGAGACCTCGATCTCGTGAGCGCCGCGACGGCGCACGGCCATGCTCGTCAGCGTACGGACGGTTGAGCCACCCCCGGCAGGCGCGCCGGCGAAGGCCGCCCAGTCGCGCGATCCGCGCGGTAGCGCGGCGGCGGCGGCCGCCATCGCCGAGGCGTCGAGGGCGTGCGGGCGCTGCCAGACATCGCGGCGGCGCAGCGGCGATCGCGTGCCGCCGTCGCGGATGCGGTAGCAGTAGCGGCGCGCGATCGCATCGCGGCGCGGATCGAAGTCGGCCGCCACCTCGCAGACCGCGCGCACGGCCACGTCCTCGGGCAGGTAGTGGTTGAGGGCGTCGCGTACGGTCTCGAGGGCGTCGGCGCGCGGGCATTCCATGACGGCCACCTGCGCGCGCGCGTGCACGCCCGCGTCGGTGCGGCCAGCGAGGGCGACGCGCTTCGGCGCGCCCTCGGGCGGTTCGCCGCAGTAGTCGGCAATCGCCGCCTCCAGTGTGTCCTGCACCGTGCGCCGGCCGCGCTGCGACTGCGAGCCGGCGAACTCCGTCCCGTCGTACTCGACGAGCAGCGCGAGGCGTCGCGGGGAGGTCGGTGCGAACATGACGCCTAGACCAGTTCCAGTTCCGCCATCGCCGCGGCGTCACCGCGGCGCGGACCCAGCTTGCGAACGCGCGTGTAGCCGCCGGGGCGGCTCGCGTACTGCGGTGCGATCTCATCGAAGAGCCGCTTGACCACCTTCGGGTCGTATACGAAGGCAAGCGCCTGGCGGCGCGCATGCAGCGTCCCGCGCTTGCCGAGCGTGATCATGCGGTCCACGAAGCGGCGCGCCTCCTTGGCGCGCGCCTCGGTGGTGGTCACCGAGCCGTGCCTGAGCACGTCGGTCGTGATGTTGCGCAGCATCGCCATCCGCTGCGCGGTCGGCATGTCGAACTTGCGACCATCGACTTTGTGACGCATCAGCTTCGCTCACTCAGATCCGGCGCATCCTCGCCGGCCTCGCGCAGCGCCTGGATCAGCGCGGCGCCCAGCGAACCGACTTCCTCGCCATCGTCCTCAGCCGGATCGGCGGCGGCCGCGGGCGCCGGCTCGGCAGCCTCTTCCTCACTCGCGGCGGCCGGCTCGGCAACGGCGACCGGCTGGCGCGAGCGCGGCGCCTCGCCGCGGGGCGCGGGGAAGCCGTTCGCGACGAGCTTGTCGCGCAGCTCCTCGTACGACTTCTCGCCGAAGTTGCGCAGTGCGAGCAGCTCCTCCTCGGAACGCTCGAGAATCGAGCCGATCGTGACGAGGCCGGAGCGCTTGAGGCAGTTGTAGGCGCGCACGGACAGCTCGAGCGTCTCGATCGGCGTGTCGTGGCCGTCGACGGTCTGTGCGGAGTCGCTCGCGCGCTCAGCGGCCACCTCGGTGTGGCCGAGTTGCTGCAACTCCGTCAACTGCTCGCGGAGGATGCCCGCGGCCATCGAGATCGCGGTCTGGCCGTCGATCGTGGCGTCCGTCCAGACCTCAAGCTCGAGGCGATCGAAGTTGGTGTCCTGGCCCACGCGCGTGTGCGAGACGTTGTAGTTGACCCGCTTCACCGGAGTGAAGAGCGCATCAACGGGGATCACGCCGATCGGCAGGCCCTCGCTGACCGTCGCCGGCATGTAGCCGCGGCCGGTCTCGACGTTGAGGTCGATCACGAGCGACGCCTCCGCATGGCCGAGCGTCGCGAGGTGGTGACCGGGGTTGGCGACCTCGTAGTCCGCGGTGGCGCGAATGTCGCCCGCCGTAATCGCCGTCTCGCCGGCGACGTCCAGGGACAGCCGCGCCGGCCGGTCGGCAAAGGCGCGCAGCCGCACGTCCTTGAGGTTGAGCAGCAGCTCCGTCACGTCCTCCTGCATATGCGGGACGGTCGAGAACTCATGCTCGACGCCGTCGATGCGGACGGAGGTGATCGCTGCGCCGGGCAGCGAGGAGAGCAGCACACGCCGCAGGGCGTTGCCGATCGTCGTGCCGAAGCCCGCCTCCAGCGGCTCCATCACCAGCTTCGCGTAGTCCAGCTCCGACTCTTCGATGCGGAGGGTCGGGGTTTGCAATTCAGCCGCCAAAAATCACCTCGCTGCGTGCTCGCCAGTGGAGCGGGCTGCCTGTCACTTGCTCAGCGTGAGTAGTACTCAACGATGGCGCTCGGGTTGAAATGGGGCTCGTAGTCGCCGGCCCCGGGGAGCGCGACGACACGGCCGGAGAGCTGTTCGCGGTCGACCTCGAGCCAGCCGGGCACCTCGCGCGCCTGGATCTCCTCGCGCAGGATGTCGAGGTACTTCGAGCGCTTGCCGCGAGCGCTGAAGCCGATCGCCTCGCCAACCGAAGTCTCGGCGCTGGGGATGTCGAGCTTCTTGTCGTTGACGGCGATCAGGCCGTGCGTCACCAGTTGGCGCGCCTGGGCGCGCGTACCCGCGAGCCCCAGGCGGTAGACCACGTTGTCGAGGCGGCGCTCCAGCGAGATCATCAGCTGATCGCCGGTGACGCCGGGGTGCCGGACCGCGCGCTCGTAGTAGCGGCGGAACTGCTTCTCCATCAGGCCGTAGGCGAAGCGCACCTTCTGCTTCTCGTTCAGCTGCAGGCCGCGATCGGAGACCTTGCGGCGGCGCAACGGGCGCGGGCCGGGAGGGTTGGTGCGGCGCATCCGTACCACGGCGGCGTTGGCGAAGATCGGGGCGCCGTAGCGGCGCGCCTTCTTCACGCGAGGTCCGGTGTAACGGGCCATCTGCTCGCTCTCCTCGCCGCTAGTTCCGCGGCCGCCGCCGGGCGCGGCAACCGTTGTGCGGGATCGGGGTGATGTCGCGGATCGAGGAGACGCGCACGCCGCTGGCCTGCAGCGCGCGGACGGCCGCCTCGCGGCCCGCTCCGGGCCCGCGAATGTAGACGTCCACCTCGCGCATGCCGTGCTCCACCGCCTTGGCGGCGGCGTCCTCGGCGGCGAGCTGGGCCGCGTAGGGCGTGCTCTTGCGCGAGCCGCGGAAGCCGGCGGTGCCGCCGGAGCCCCAGGCGATCACGTTCCCGTTCGGATCGGTCATCGTGATCAGCGTGTTGTTGAAGGTCGAGCGAATGTAGGCCCGCCCTCGCGGGACGGACTTGCGCTCGCGACGCCGACCGCGTCGACCACCCATACTCGCGACGCTCCCTTACTTCCGCGCGACGCGGCGCTTGCCGGCGACGGTCCGCCGGGAGCCACGGCGCGTGCGTGCGTTGGTCTTGGTGCGCTGCCCGCGCACGGGCAGCCCGCGGCGATGTCGGTAGCCGCGGTAGCAGTTGATCTCGATCAGCCGCTGGATGTTCTGGCGCACCTCGCGGCGGAGGTCTCCCTCCACCGTGTACTCACCCTCGACGACGGCGCGCAGGCGGACGAGCTGCTCCTCGGTCAGATCGCGCACCATCGTGTCCAACGGGACGCCGATCTGCTCGGCGATCTGGCGGGTGCGGGAGCGCCCGATGCCGTACACGTAGGGCAGCGAGAACTCGAACCGCTTGTCGTTGGGAATCTCGACGCCTGCGACGCGCGCCATTCGCGTCCTCCTAGCCCTGGCGCTGCTTGCACCGCGAATTCACGCAGATGACCCGCAGGCGGCCGTGCCTGCGGATGATCTGGCAGCGGTCACAGCGCTTCTTGATCGACGCTTTCACTTTCATCGTTCGCTCCTCGGGACGCCGCCCCCGCGCTAGCGGAAGCGGTACGTGATCCGTCCCCGGGTGAGGTCGTAGGGGCTCAACTCCACGAGCACGCGGTCCCCGAGCAGGATGCGGATGTAGTGCATCTTCATCCGCCCGGAGACGTGCGCCAGCACGTGGTGCCCGTTCGCCAGCTCGACATCGAACTGGGCGTTGGGGAGCGCGTCCTTCACGACGCCCTCGACCTCGATGACCTCCTTCTTCTTGCGCTGCTGCGCCTGGCGTTGCGTCCGCTGCTTCTGGCGTCCCTTCGCCATCAGGCAGCGCCCCCTGTCGTGGCCGCGGCTGCGCCCTCGTGCGCGTCGTCCAGGCGGCCCATGCTGGTAAGGATCTCCGGCCCACCCTCGGTGACCGCGACCGTCTCCTCGAAGTGGGCGCACAGGCTGCCATCGCGCATGCGCACGGTCCAGCGGTCCGCTTCCTCCTCCGTGCCCTCACCCCCGAGGCTGAACATCGGCTCCAGGGCCACCACCATGCCCGGCTTCAGCTGGTGGCCCACGCCGGGCCGGCCGTAGTTCGGGATGTGCGGCTCCTCGTGCATGGTCCTGCCGACGCCGTGCCCGCCGTACTCGCGAATGATGCCGTAGCCTTCCTCGTGACCGACGGCGCCGATCGCGCTCGAGATGTCGCCGATGCGGTTGCCGGCCAGCGCCTGCTCGACGCCGGCGTGCACGGCGGCCTGGGTGCGTTCCAGCAGGCGGCGCACCTCCGGCGGCACCTCGCCGACGGCGGCCGTGAAGGCCGCATCGGAGACGTAGCCGCGCCAGGTCACTCCGAGATCGACGCTGACGATATCGCCCTCCTGCAGCGGCTGGTCGCCTGGTATGCCGTGCACCAGCTGCGCGTTCACCGAGTAGCAGATCGCGCCGGGGTAGGGAGGCCGCCCGCCCGGCGCGTAGCCGACGAAGGTGGGCGTCGCGCCGCGTTGCGCGATCTCCGCCTTCGCCAGCTCGTCCAGCTCACGGCCCGTTACGCCCGGAGCGATCGCGTCCAGGAGGAGCTTGCGCACCTCCGCGTTCAGCCTTCCGGCCTCCCGCATGATCGCGATCTCGTCCGGCGACTTGATGACGACGGACATCGATCTATGTTACGCCCTCCCCGCCGGGCCCGGTACCTGCCGGGGATTATAACCCTAAATTGACGCGGCGTGCATGAGCGCATACGCTCCGGGCCATGCCGGAGCCGAACTTCGCGAACCGCACGATCTGGACAGGCGACAACCTCGACGTGCTCCGGGGGATCAACTCGGAGACGGTAGACCTGATCTACCTCGACCCGCCGTTCAACTCGAACCGCGACTATGCCGCGCCTGTCGGCAGCGAGGCGGCAGGTGCGGCGTTCAAAGATACCTGGACGCTCTCCGATCTGGACGTGGCATGGGTTGGACTGATCGCGGACGAACACCCGGCGATCGCCTACCTACTGGACGCGGCGGGGCGCACGCACTCGCGGGGGATGCAGTCCTACCTCACGATGATGGCCGTGCGCCTGCTGGAGCTTCGGCGCGTGCTCGCGCCTACGGGGAGTGTGTACCTGCACTGCGACCCTACCGCCTCGCACTACCTCAAGGCGCTGATGGATGCGATCTTCGGGGGGGGGGCGTTCCGCAACGAGGTCGTCTGGTACTACAAGAACGCGAGCCGGGGGAAGCGTCAGCGCGCGAAGGCGCACGACCTGATCCTCTGGTACGCCCCGTCTCGGGAATACACGTTCAACCGCGATCGCGTGCTCGCGCCGTTCGAGAGCGGCATGACGGAATGGCGGTACACGAAGGGCGGCCAGCGCGACGCGGAGATGCCGAAGGGGAAGACCCCGGACGATGTGATCGTGCTGCCGTCGCTGAACGCGATGGCGCGGGAGCGCGTCGGCTACCCGACACAGAAGCCGCTCGCGCTCCTGGAGCACGTCGTGGAGGCATCCTCAAACCCCGGCGACGTGGTGCTCGATCCGTTCTGTGGCTGCGCTACGGCGTGCGTAGCCGCCGAGAAACTGGATCGGCAGTGGGTAGGTATCGACATCTCGCCGAAGGCCGCCGAGCTCGTCAATGTGCGCCTGGCGTCGGAGATGGGATCGCTGTTTCACCACGGCTTCGTCACGACGCGGACGGACATTCCGGCGCGTACCGACGTGGACGCCCCCAAGAACTACCGGCAGAACAAGCACGTGCTCTACGGCCAGCAGGAGGGCCGCTGTGGAGGGTGCGCGACGTTGTTCGAGTTCCGCAACTTCGAGGTAGACCACGTGATCCCGCGCTCGAAGGGCGGGACGGATCATCTCGGCAATCTCCAGCTTCTCTGCGGCCACTGCAACCGCGTGAAGGGCGACCGCGATCAGGCGTACCTCGTGGCGAGGCTTGCGGAGATGGCGACGTGACGGACTACGAGATCACCACCCGCGACGCGGGCGAGATGTTCACGCTCCTGATCGGCTTCTGCCTCGCGGCGCGCTACGATCGTGATGAGATGGATCGCATCCTCGCGGACATTGATCGGGCCGTGACTCTGCTACCGCCCGAAGTTCCTCGACTATCAGACGCCCAAGCTCTCGAATCACGGCTGGCGACCAACGCGGCTCGCTTTCGGCGATGGTGCGAGCGGATGGAGGATCTGCATGACTGACCATGACGCGATGGTACACGAGGCGCGCAATCCCCGGTACGGCGGGGCGACGGCGGCGGACGTGGCGCGTGCGCTGCTACGCCGCTCGCGACCCGCTGGGCAGCCCGTTGTCGGCGGTGAGGTCGCTGTAGAGGAGCCTTCGCCCGACGAGAGCGGCGGCAACGTCGGCCATCTGCGCGAGGGTGTCCATCTCGCGTAGGTTGTGCTTCCCGGCGAACTGCCGGGCGTAGCGGTCGAGGTGCTTCGGGCTGATCTTGTGGTACGTCCCCTGGTACGCCCGCTTGAGCATGGACCAGAACGACTCGATGCCGTTCGTGTGCGCTTGCTCGATGACGTACGTCCCCACGCCGTGCTCGACCGCGTTGTGCCGGTACTCCCCGTCGAGGCGGCGGTAGGCGCCGTGGCCGTCGCTGTAGACCTGCGCGCCGGGGCGTGTGTGCTCGCGCACGAATCCGCGCAGCGTCGGGCCGCTGGTGTCGGCGATCGCGCTGACCCGCACCTCGCCCGTCTCCCGATCCTTGAGTCCGATCACCGGGGCCTTCTCCCCGCCGGGGGTGCGCTGGTGCTCGTGCTTGTTCTTCTCCAGCCCGCCGACGTACGTCTCGTCTACCTCGACCGGCCCGGCGAGCTTGCCGCCTGGCGGCACCGCCCACGCCTCGCGGATGCGGTGGAGCATGAACCACGCGGCCTTCTGCGAGACGCTGATATCGCGGTGGAGCTTCATGCTCGACACACCCTTGAGCGACGTGATCTCGAGGTAGATCGCGATCGCCCACTTGCGCATCGGAATCTTCGAGTGAGACAGGGCGGTGCCTGTCTTCACGCTGAAGTAGGAGCGGCAGTCCGAGCACCAGTACGGCATCGGCTTCGCGTTCGGAACCTCGCGCGTGGTGACGCTGCCGCAGTGACCGCAGGCGCGCTCGACGGGCCAGATCAACTCCTCGAACCACTCGGCGGCGGACGCCTCGTCGGGGAACATCTCCATGAGGTCGATGAGGGAAAGACCCTCGCGGTAAGCCTTGCCGGGTGCGTTGTGTGTCATGACAGGATAGTAGCGAACGCCGCCCATCCTGTCAAGTTAGGGTTATAATCCCCTACCTGCCGGGTCCGGCGCTCCGTCAAGCGGATACCCGCTCCAACTCCGCATCCAGTCGCTCGAACACCTCGTCGACGCTTCCGACGCCGTCGACATCGCAGAGCGCGCCGTGCTCGCCATAGAAGGCGGCGACGCCCTCGAGGCCCTCCGCCTGCTCCCGCAGGCGGCGCTGCGCCACCTCGGGCGCGTCATCGACGCGTCCCTCGATCTCCGCGCGCTTCGCGATGCGCTCCAGCAGCATGTCCTCCGGCACGCGGATGAACGGCACGATGTCGATGCCCTGCGACTCCGCCTCGAGAGCGGTCTGCAAGGCATCGGCCTGCGCGACGGTGCGCGGGAAGCCATCGAGGATGAAGCCGGCTGAGGCGTCGGGCTGGCTGATTCGCTCCAGCAGCATGCCGATCACCAGCTCGTCCGGAACCAGCTCGCCGCGCGACATGTAGTCGTTGGCCTGCGTGCCCAGCGCCGTGCCCTGGGCGACGGCCTCGCGCAGCATGTCGCCGGTCGAGACGTGGAGCAGGCCGCGGCGTTCCGCGACGAGCTTCGCCTGCGTGCCCTTGCCGGCGCCGATCAGTCCCAGCAGCACCATCTTCATCGCAGCGCCACCTGCCTCATCCGATGAACCCCTCGTAGTTGCGCATCAGCATCTGCGCCTCCAGCTGGCGCATCGTATCGATCACGACGCCGACGACGATCAGCAGCCCGGCGGCGCTGATCTGCAGCGCCTGCACGCCGGTCAGATCGGTGGCGAAGAAGGGCAGCACGGAGATAAAGCCGAGGAAGATCGCGCCGCCCCAGGTGATCCGCACCAGTACCCGCGTGATGTACTCCTGCGTCGGCCGGCCGGGCCGGATGCCGGGGATGAAGCCGCCCTGGCGCTGCAGGTTCTCGGCGAGATTCTGCTGCTGGAACTGCACCATCGTGTAGAAGAACGTGAACAGCATCACCAGCACGAAGACGAGCATCCAGTACGGGAAGTTCTCCGGCGTCAGCGCGTTCTCGAAGAACCGCGCGACGCTGGTGATCCAGCCGATGTCCGAGGTCTCGGCGAGGAACTGCGCGGCCACGGGCGGGAAGATCATGATCGAGAAGGCGAAGATCAGCGGGATCATCCCGGCGCTGTTGACGCGCAGCGGGATGTGCGTCTGACCCTGCTGGCGGTACATGCGTCCGCCCCGGATCGTGGAGCGCGCATACTGCACGGGGATGCGCCGCTGCGCCTCCTGGAAGAGCACGATCATCGCGATCACGGCGATCGTGATCACGACCAGCAGGAAGATGCCGCCCGTCAGCGCCGCCGTGCCGGAGAGCGTGCTCCGGCCGATGATGCCCGGCAGCCCCGCCACGATGCCGCCGAAGATGATCAGCGAGATCCCGTTGCCGATGCCTTCCTCGGAGATCAGCTCGCCGAGCCAGACGAGGAACATCGTGCCCGCCACCATCGAGACGATCGTGGCGACGGTGGGAAGCGCGTTGCCTCCGCTCAGGCCGATGTCCTCGATGCCGCCGAACTGCTGGATCAGCAGCAGCTGCGCGTAGCCCTGGAAGAAGGCGAGCGGCACCGTCAGCCAGTGCGTGTAGACCTGGATCTTCTGGCGCCCGGACTCACCCTCGCGGGAGAGCGCCTGCAGGCGCGGCATCAGCGGCACCGCGAGCTGCATCACGATCGACGCGGTGATGTAGGGGTAGACGCCGAGCGCGGCGACGGACAGGTTCTCCAGCGCGCCGCCCGAGAAGATGTTGAGGAAGCCGAGGATCGCGTTGTTATCGAACACGTCCTGCAGGCGGTCGGAGTTGACGCCCGGCACGGGGACGTGCGCGACGAAGCGGAAGACGAGCAGCATCGCGAGCGTGAAAAGGATCTTCTGCCGCACGTCGGGCTGCCGGAAGGCATCGACGGCGGCCTGAAGCAGCCGCGGACGGGCCGACGGCGCTTCCTGCTGAGCCACCTAGCTGCCCTCCCGGCGGCGGTGGATGCGGTTGCGGACGCGCTTCACGGCCGGGGCCAGCTCCTCGAAGCTGCCGCCGGCGGCGCTGATCGCCTCCTTGGCGGCCGCCGAGAGGCGTGGCGCGCGCACGGTGAGCGCGTGGCCGAGTTCGCCGTCCGCGAGCACCTTGAACGGCTCGTCCGGACCGTCGATCAGCCGCACGGCGGCGAGCGCGGCCGCGTCGACCTCGGCGCCTGCCTCGAAGCGGGCGGCGATGTCGCGCAGGTTCACCGCCTGGAACTCGACGCGCGAGGGGTTACGGAAGCCGGGCTTGCGGGCGAGGCGGCGGATCAGCGGGATCTGGCCGCCCTCGAAGCCGGGGCGAACCTTGCCGCCGGAGCGCGACTTCTGGCCCTTCAGCCCGCGCCCGGAGTACGTGCCCTTGCCGGACGCGTTGCCGCGCCCGCGCCGGATGCGCGAGCGCTTCGCGCCCTTCGGCGGCTGCAACTGGTGCTGATCCACCTACTCGACCTCCTCGACCGTCACGAGGTGCCGGACCTTGTGCGCCATGCCGCGGATCGTCGGCGTGTCGTCGTGCTCGACGCTGTGGCGGATGCGCTTCAGCCCGAGCGCGCGGATCGTCGCCTTCTGGCGCTCCGCGTAGCCGATCGCCGACTTCGTCCAGGTGATGCGCAGCTTGCTCACGAGCCCGCCTCCACCAGCGCGCGCCGCGCCGAGACGACGGCGCCCGGGTGCCGCAGCGCGACGAGCCCCCCGACGGTCGCGCGCACGAGGTTGACCGGGTTGTTGGAGCCGAGCGACTTCGTCAGCACATCGGTCACGCCGGCCGCCTCGAGGACGGCGCGCACGGCGCCGCCGGCGATGATGCCGGTGCCGGGCGCGGCGGGTCGCATCACAACCTTCGAGGCCTTGAAGCGGGCGATCGTCTCGTGCGCGATCGTGCCCTGGCTGAGCGCGATCGTGGTCATCGAGCGGCGCGCGATCACGCCGCCCTTGCGGATTGCCTCGGGCACCTCGTTGGCGCGGCCCATGCCGAAGCCGACGCGGCCCTCGCCGTCGCCGACGACGACGATGGCGGTGAAGGAGAAGCGGCGCCCGCCCTTCACGACCTTCGCAACGCGGTTGATGTGCACGACCTTCTCGATGTAGTCGGGGCCTTCGGGATCGGCGTCGCGGCGGCGGTCGCGCCGTCCGCGCTCACCGCGCTGCCCGCGTCCGCCGCGCCCTCCGCGTCCGCCCTGCTGCTGGACCATCAGAAGACCAGGCCTTCCTCGCGCGCCGCTTCGGCCAGTGCGCGCACCCGTCCCTTGTAAGAGAATCCGCCGCGGTCGAAGACCACGGCCTCGTGCCCGGCCTCGCGGGCGCGCTTCGCGACCAGTTCACCGACGGCGCGCGCGCGCTCGACCTTCGTCTCGCCGCCGCCTTCGCGCAGCGACGGTTCCAGGTCGGAGGCCTGCACCAGCGTGCGCCCGGCGTCGTCGTCGATCAGTTGTGCGTAGATGTAGCGAGCGGAGCGGTAGACGCAGAGTCGCGGCCGCTCCGGCACGCCGTGGACGCGCTTGCGCAGGCGCCGATGACGGCGCAGGCGCGCGGCTCGCCGTGTCTGTTGCTCGCTGCCCATCGCCGCTTCCCGCCTCGTCCTAGGTCCGCTTGCCGGCCTTGCGGCGCACCTGCTCGCCGCGGTAGCGAATGCCCTTGCCCTGATAGGGCTCGGGCGGTCGCACGCGGCGCACGAGCGCGGCCTGCTGGCCCACGATCTGCTTGTCGATGCCGTCGATGTGCACCAGCGTCGGCGTCTCCACCTCGAAGGTCGCGCCCTCGATCGCGTCGAGCTGGACCTGGTGGGAGAAGCCGACGTTGAGCACCAGCGAGTCGCCGCGCAGCTCGGCGCGGTAGCCCGTGCCGTGGATCTCGAGGGTCTTGCGGAAGCCCTCGGTGACGCCGACGACCATGTTGTGGATCAGCGCGCGCGTCAGCCCGTGCAGCGCGCGGTGCGTGGGCGCGTCCGAGGGCCGGTGCACGGTCAGCACGCCGTCCTCGATCCGCACGTCCATCTCCGTGCGCAGCTGCTGCTGCAGGTCGCCCCGCGGACCGCGCACGTGACAGCGGCCGCCGTCGAGGGTGACCTCGACGCCATCGGGGATCGGGACCGGCGCCTTGCCGACGCGGGACATCTCGTTGCTCCTCGTTTCCTCGCCGCTACCAGACGTAGCAGAGCACTTCGCCACCGACGTTGCGACGCCAGGCTTCCTGGCCGGTCATCACGCCGCTGGAGGTGCTCATGATCGCCACGCCGAGTCCGCCGTAGACGCGCGGAATCTCGCGCTTGTTCACGTAGACGCGCAGCCCCGGGCGCGAGACGCGGCGGATGCCGCCGATCGCGGACTGCTGGTCGCTCACGTAGTTCAGCCGCAGCCGCAGGTAGCTGCGGCTGCCGTCCTGTTCCTCCGAGTAGCCCGCGATGAAGCCCTCGGACTGGAGCACGTCGGCAATCGCCCGCTTCACCTTGGAGGCGGGGACGCGCACGCTCTCGTGCTTGGCCATAACGGCGTTGCGGATGCGGGTGCACATGTCGGCGAGCGGATCGGACATGCTCATGCGCTCGTGCTCCCTTCCTGTTGTTTCCTCGGCGTCCCGGCTACCACGACGACTTGCGGACGCCGGGGAGCTTTCCCTCGTTGGCGAGCGTGCGGAAACAGATGCGGCACATCTCGAAGCGGCGCATGTAGGCGCGAGCGCGGCCGCACGGCCGCGTGCGCCACGCCACCAGGCAGCGGTTGACCTTCCGAGTCGAGAACTTCGGCTCGCGCTGGGCCTTCGCGATCAGCGATTTTCGTGCCATGATCCCGTCCTCGCCGCCTACGGCCGCCTGAACGGCATGCCGAGCAGTTCCAGCAGCCGCTTGCCTTCTTCGTCGTTGCGGGCGCTGGTGATCACATTGACCTGCAGCCCGCGCACACGATCGACGCTGTCGTAGTTGATCTCCGGGAAGATCATCTGCTCCCGAATCCCGAGCGCGAAGTTGCCCCGCCCGTCGAACGAATGCTCCGGCACCCCCCGGAAGTCACGCACGCGCGGCAGCGCGATGTTCACGAGGCGGTCGTAGAACTCCCACATCCGCACCCCGCGCAGCGTCAGCTTCAACCCGATCGGGTTGCCCGCGCGCAGCCGGAAGTTGGAGACCGCGCGCTTCGCCCTCGTAACTACCGGCTGCTGACCGGTGATCGCCTTCAGGTCCGCCGTCGCCGTCTCGATCGCGCGGGCGTTGTCGAGCGCTTCGCCGAGGCCGATGTTGACGTTGATCTTCTCAAGCGTCGGCGCCTGCATCGGGTTGCCGTAGCCGAACTCACGCATGAGCGCGCCGTGAATCTCCTGCTGGTAGCGGGCCAGCAGCCGCGGTGTGTAGCCGTTCACCTGTTCGCTCATCAGTCGATCGCCTCGTCGCAGGCCTTGCAGTAGCGGACCTTGCGGCCGTCGCCCAGCACGCGGAAGCCGACGCGCGTCGGCTCGTCGCAACCACCGCAGACCAGCGCCACGTTGGAGATGTGCAGGGGCGCCTCCACCTCGAGGATCTCGGACGGCGCGGTCGCGCTGCGCGAACGGCGGTGCTTCTTGACCATGTTCGCGCCGGTGACGATCACGCGCTGCGCGCCGGGCAGCACCTGCCGCACCTCGCCGCGCCGGCCGCGGTCCTTGCCGGTTTGCACCTGTACCGTGTCGCGCCGCCGGATCTTCGCCGCCATCACAGCACCTCCGGGGCGAGCGAGACGATGCGCATGAACTGGCGATCGCGCAGTTCGCGGGCGACCGGCCCGGAGATGCGCGTGCCGCGCGGGTTGCCCTCGCGGTCGGCGAGCACCACGGCCGCGTTCTCGTCGAAGCGGATCGAGGAGCCGTCGGGTCGCTGGAACGGCTTGGCGGTGCGCACGATCACGGCCATCACCACCTCGCCCTTCGGCACCGGGCTGTTCGGCTGCGCTTCCTTCACGGTGGCGACAATCACGTCGCCAACACGCGCGTAGCGCCGGCCGCTGCCGCCGAGCACGCGGATGCAGAGCAACTCGCGCGCGCCCGAGTTGTCGGCGACCTTGACCCTGCTCTCCTGCTGGATCATTGCGCTGCGGACTCCTCGGTCTTCTCTTCGTCATCGTCCGAGGCGGCTTCGGCCTCGGCTTCCGCTGCCGGCTCTTCGGCCT
>VXOS01000119.1:12586-15178 GCA_009839925.1 Chloroflexota bacterium | reverse complement strand
ACTGGGTACTCCCCTGTGGCGCGGGGAGCCGCGGGGCCTGCATTCCCTGCGGCCGGCCGCCGGGCGCGCGCCCGCACCCCCCGCGCCACCCCCCCCCCCCGAAGACGGCGCGCACCGCGCAGGAGAAGCCGGGGAGCACGTCCAGGCCGTCGAGGAAGTCGTCCTCGCCGATTCCCTCCACTGGTCGGGTCTCTCCGGGCTCCACGCTACCGTCCCCCCTCCGCGCCCGGGTTCGCACTGCGGAACGGTGTCCCGGCTCGCAGCGTACCCAGCCCGGAGTGCGCAGATCGCCGGCCACGATTCACACTGTGAGACGCGGGGAATGCGCACGGCCCACCCGGACCAATAGGGTTACGCTCACGCCGTTCGAGCGGGGCCTCGGTCGCTTCGACCGTGAGAGCTGGCGCGAGGCGGCGCTGGACGAAGGAACCGGCCGTGTCGCTCTACGCCCCGCCGACCACCGCCCCGCCGCACGAGGCGCTCGCGGGCGGCGCCGCCTCGCCGGAGCGCCGGCTCCGGGTCGGCAGCCGCTCGTATCCGGTGGTGCTCCCGAGCATCCGGGACGCGAGGCTCCACCTCGCGGCGGTGATCATCACGATCCACGTGCTCGGCCAGGTCGCGCTCGACTTCGCCGTGTCGGTGCCGCAGATCCTCGTGGCGATCCTGGTCAGCGCGCTGATCGAGGTGGTCTGGATCTTCGTTCGCGAACAGCGGCTGGTCTGGCCGGCGAGCGCCATGCTGACCGGGAGCGGCATCGCCCTGATCTTCCGCGTGATCGGCACCGAGCACGGCGACTACTGGGCGACCGGCGACGTGGCGCTGTTCGCCGCGGTCAGCGCCGGCGCCATGCTCTCGAAGTACGCGATCCGCTATGGCGGAACCCACCTGCTCAACCCGTCCAACGTGGCGCTCGTCGCGGCGTTCGTACTGCTCGGCAGCAACCGGGTCGAGCCGCTCGACTTCTGGTGGGCCCCGCTGTCGCCGTGGATGGCGTTGGCCTACGGCGTGATCCTGATCGGCGGTGTGCTCATCACCTCGCGCCTGGCGCTGCTGGCCATGGGCGCGGCGTTCTGGCTGGCGCTGGCGGCGGGCCTGGGGATCCTGGCCGCGTCCGGGCATTGCATGACGGCGCGCTGGTCGGTCGATCCGGTCTGCGACGGCGACTTCTGGTGGGTCGTGGTCAGCTCACCCGAGACGCTCATCTTCCTGTTCTTCATGATCACCGACCCGCGGACGATCCCCGTGGCGCCGAAGTCGCGGGTGGCGTTCGCGGTGGGCGTGGCGCTCGTGTCGACCCTGCTGATCGCGCCGGCGACCGACGAGTTCGGCGCCAAGGTCGGCCTGCTCGCCGGCCTGGTCCTGCTGTGCGCGCTGCGACCCGCCTTCGATCGGTTCGGCCCGCCCGTCGCCGCGGACGCCGAAGCCGCGCCGCCCGTCCCCGCGGCGAGGGCGCCTCGCCGCCGATCGCGCGCGTTCCTGCTGCTGGCGGCGCCGGCCGTGGCGCTGGCGGCGGGCGCGATCGTCCTCGCCGGCTCCCCGGCGCGCAGCGCGGTGGACGTGCCGGGCGAGGGCGAGATCATGGATCTGGCCGAGCTGCCGGCGATCGAGCCGTTCGCCATGCCGTCGCCAACCCTCGGTGATGGCCAGGTCATCCTCGGCAACCCGAGCCAGGCCGAGGCCGATGCCATCGCCGCCGTGCTCGGCCAGAACCTGGCCATCGAGTCGGAGGCCCTGCGACGCGGCGAGGCGGGCTGGCTCAGCGCGGTCAACCACGGCAACCGGTTGTTCCGGCTGCTGGATGTGGTCGCCGCCGGGCAGGACGGGACCGAGGTGCGCGTGGCGACGTATCACGTGGACGAGCTGGAGTTGATCGCGGTCTGGCTGGGCAACATGCAGACCACGGCCAGCCACGGGTTCAAGGCGATCGGTACGGTCGAGTACGAGTTCGTCGACTACCGAACCGGGGCGGTCCGTGACGGGGGCTCGCACGAGCTGGCGGTCACCTTCGCCATGGGGCGTTCCTGGGAAGGGCGCTGGTTCGTGCTCGACACCCCGTCGACCGACGGCGACTGACCCGGCTCAGGCCGCGAGTGGGGCCGCGAGCGCATCCCTCCGGTCCCCTCTCCCCGAGGGAGAGGGTGAGGGTGAGGGAGGGTCCGCCCTCCGAGATTGCGTTGCGCCATCGGGGCTTTCGGAGGCGCTAGGGAGTCCTCCCCCTCACCCCCGCCCTCTCCCCAGGGAGAGGGGGTCGGATCGGGCTTGTGCGAGTTACGCAAAGGTCTCCGGAGGGAGAGAGGGTGAGGGTGAGGGCGCCTCGCCGGAGTGTCGTCGCGCCATCGGGGCTATCGGGGCGCGCGGGTGGTCCGCCGCGCCTGGATTCCGGCTTTCGCCGGAATGACGGAGAAGAGGCTCCGGTCCCCTCTCCCAGGGAGACTGTTTGCGCAACCTGCCGGCGCCCCCACCATGAGGCGTACGCCGGGCAGGTTGAACGAGGCCCCGGCAGGGGGGGGCGCGGTGAACGGGGGGGTGGGGGGCCCTCTGGGGGCGCAGCGCCGAGCGCGGCGTGGGGACCCCGGCCTACCCGCCGCGCGG
>VXOS01000119.1:0-12576 GCA_009839925.1 Chloroflexota bacterium | reverse complement strand
CCCACCCCCCCCCCCCCACCCCCCCCCCCCACCCCCCCGCCCCCCCCCCACCCCGCCACACCCCCCCCCCCCGGCCCCCCCCCACCGGGGGGGGGGGGGCCCGTCTGGCGGCTCTGCCCGAAGCGCTGCGTGCGGACCGCTACCTCCGCGCGCCGCTGACGTTCGGCAGGCACGCCGACACCTCCGGAGGACCGAGCATAGGTGATGGGGTGACCGCGTCGTTTCGCATTACGAGATGCCGCGAGTTTCTTGTCGGTGGCCTCGGTCGCGTCGCCGCTGCGCATTGCGGCCGGCGCCACAAGCGCAATGGGAGTGTCCGGTCTAGCGGGTTTCCTTGTGGCGCTGTTGGCGCAACTTCGCCTCCGTCCGCAGCTGCTGCTTCACGGCGGCGTCCTTGCGTTCGGTATCGGCCGCGATGCGCCTCGTGACGCGCGCGTCTCGTTGCGACGCGGCGGGCGCGCGCAGGCGGCGCAGGAACTCGCGCCGTTCCCCCTCGACCTCCGTCCGCTCGACGATCCCGCCGCGCTCGAGGTCGGCGTTGCGCTGCAGCTCGCGCTTGTGCGCGTACTGCTCGGCCTCCTCGACGCTCGGGGCCCGGGTCGGCCGCGGCTTCGTGACCTCCGGGTGCTGCAAGGGGCTGCCGGTTCCGCCGGTGTACGGCTTTGACACCTCGTGGCCCAGGTGCCGGAACTTGCCGTTGTCCGGCAGCAGGCGAGGGTTGCCATCGCGGTACGTGTAGGCGTTCCAGCCTGTGGGGACCGTCGGACCCGCTTCGGCGTCGCACTCGGGACAGGGCTGACTGCGCCCGGCGTCCCGCATGGGCCGTAGCAGCTCGAAGCCGGACCCGCACTCGGCACATGCGTACTCGTAGATTGGCACGTGGACACCTCCGGGGGGCTGAGCATATGTGGCCAGGAGCGCGGGTCGTTTCACATTGCGAGACCCGCGCGGTTGCGGGGCTTGGCCGCGCATGACGCGGGGTTCGCCCTATGCCCGGATTCGTACCCGAATCGAGTGGTGTCCGGTCGCGCCGTCGGGGAAGGGCGGGGCCTCCTCGGCCGTCTGCACCATGCCGCTGCGATCGATTGCGCGCACCTCGAGGTCGAAGACGCCCTCGCTGGCGACCCAGTCGGCCACCCACTGGCGCCAGCTGCTATCGGACAGCTCCTCGCCAAGTTCGGCGTCGGTCCATGCGCCTTCCGAACGCTCCCCGCCCGTAGACCGCCGGCTCACCCGCACCTGAACGCCGCTGACGCCGCTCAGCCCGCCCCAGGCGACGCCCGCGATGCGCATGTTGCCGGGCGCGAGCGATTGTCCGCCGCGCGGTACGTCGATGCGCGACTGCAGCTTGATCGGCGCCTGCTGGGGCCAGCCCCGGTACACCCAGTAGGCGTCGAAGCTGTCGAGCCTCGAGAGCTCGATTTCGCCGAGCCACTTCGTGGCGGAGACGTAGCCGTAGAGCCCGGGGACGATCAGGCGGGCGGGGAACCCGTGGTCGGCGGGCAGCGGCTCGCCGTTCATGCCGAACACCACCAGCGATTCACGCCCATCGAGCGCGACGTCCGTCGGGAAGCCGACGGTGAACCCATCGACGGCGCGCCCGATCACCTGCGTCGCATCGGCCTGGACGCCCGCTCCGCGCAGCAGCGCCGGCAGCGGGACACCGAGCCAGTAGGCGGTCCCGACGAGATCCCCGCCGACTTCGTTCGAGACACAGGCGAGGGTGCTCACCTCCTCGCGCAGGTCCATCGCGAGCAGCTCGTCGAACGTGAACTCGGCCGGCCGCTCGACCATCCCGGTAATCCGGAGCCGCCACTGCGCGCTGTCGATGCGAGGGACCGAGAGCCTGGTGTCGATGCGGTAGAACTCGCTGTTCGGTGTGACGAGCGGCGAGATGCCGGGGACCGAGGCGGGGCCGCTCTGGACGGCCGGCGAGGGCTCGGGCGTCGGCGTTTGCGACGCCGGCGTGCGGGCGCCCGGCGGGGGCTGCGGCGTCGCCTCCTCTGAGGCCGGCGTGAGGGTACCCGGCGCGGGCGTGCTCGGCGGCGGCAGCACGATTGCCGCGCGCTGCGCGTCGACATCGTCCGCCGGTTCGATCAGGCGGCGCCCCAGGGGCACGGAGAGGGCCGCCACCGCCAGCCCGCCGCCGGCGAACTGCAGGAAGCGCCTGCGCCCCGGGCGCTTCACGCGAGGATCAGGAGGCGCGGCGCGGGCGTCGGCGCCGCCCTCGTTCGCCATCCGCAGCAGCCAGAGCAGCGTCGCGATGCCGGCGCCGCCGGCGGCCGCCGCGGTGGTCCAGGCCTGCGCGGGCGAAGTGAACGGATCGCGCGCCGCCGCGAGGCCGCCGGCGAGGGCGAAGGCCGCCATGGCGCCGACACCGATCGCGCGGTAGCGCATCGCGAGCGGACCCAGCAGCGCGCCCAGCAACAGCGAGAGGGCGACGACGCCGCTGAGCAGCGCGGGCTTGTTGCTCGTGCCGAAGGTCTCGATCGCCACGCCGGAGACGGCGCGCGGGGAACTGTCGACGACCACGTCGCCGATCGCTCGCACCAGCGACTCGCCCTCGAGGAGCCGCGCGACGAGCTCGCCGACGGCCAGCGCCAGCGCCGCGGCCACGAGTCCCGCGACCGCTCCCGGCCACCACGCGCGAACTCGCGGCATTGCCATGGCCTATCTTCGATTTCCCGCGGGCTTGCGAAACGCCGCGTCGAGCGGCGTCGGCCCCCGCTCCCTCACCCTAACCCTCCGCCGCGGGGCGAGGGAACCGGATCCGCCCTTGCCAGAACTGGCGATCTCACAATGCGGCTTCGCGTTGCACATTGTGCAATCGCAGCGCCCGCCACCCTTGCAAAATGGTTTCGCACACGCAGGTCCCGGCGGGCCGGGTGTCCGCGGCGCCGTGCCGACCGGATCGCGCCCGCTTCGACGCAGGATGGGACGACCCGTGCACCGCACCGCTCGCGTGCAGTCGCTCGACCGCGGACTCGCGATCATCGAGGCGCTCGCCCGCGAGCGCCGGCTCCTCGGCATCCGCGAGATCGCCGACGAGCTCGATGTCTCCCACTCCACCGCAAGCCGCCTCGCCGCGACGCTGCGCGACCGCGGCTTCCTCGACCAGGAGCGCGACGGCGGGCGCTACGCCCTCGGCCTGCGCCTCACCCGCTACGCCCGCCTCGCCGTCGCGGCGAGCGCCCTCGAGGTCGCCGCCCGCCCCGTCATCGAGATGCTCGTCGAGGAGCTGGGCGAGACCGTCTCGTTAGGCATCCCCGTGATCGGCAGCGTGATGGTGGTCTGGAGCGAGGCGCCGAGCGAGGGTCCGCTCAGAATCACCCTCGAGCCCGGTACCGTGGTTCGCTACACCTCAAGCGCGGCCGGCCGCGCGATCCTCGCCGCGATGTCGCCGGCCGAGCGCGACGCCGTGCTCCCGCTGGGCTGGCAGCGCCGAACCACCCCGGGGGGGAGGTCGCTGGAAGAGTTCGTCAAGGAACTCGCCGAGACGATCGTCCGGGGCCATGCGATCGAGCTCGCCGAAGGCGACCCGGAGGTCGCCTCCGTCGCCGTCGCCGTGCATGACGACGAAGGGCACGTGATCGGGGCGCTCAGCTGCTCGATGCCGATCGGCAGCGCCTCCACGCCCCGCATCGCGAGCGTCGCCGAGGCCCTCGCCGCGGGCGCGAGCGACATCGCGGCGCGGCGCGCACGGCCCGGTTTGCACCGCTGGAGCATTCCGGCGATTGACTCGATCTCGTACTGGACCCCGGACCTGGAGCCGGTGATCGACGAGCTTGAGGAACGGCTCGGCGTGCGGCCTGCCCGCGGCGAGGGGGGCAGGGGCACCGCCGTGCTCTCTATCGGCAGCGGGTCCTACCTCCTCGTGATCGGCCCCGGCACGGAGCTGGACGCGGACCCCAGCGGCCTGGACCACCCCTCGCTCCGTGGGTGGTCCGCGCGGGTGCGGAACTTCGACCAGTGTGTCGAGGCGGCACGCGCCGCCGGCGCGGACTTCGGCCCGGTACGGCGGGCGGGAGTGGACCGCACCGACCGCGGCTCGCTGCGCTGGAGGGTCGCCGCCATCGATGGGCCCCTTGGCGATCTCTTCCCGAGGCTGGTCGACTGGAGTGAGACGGAGGAGCACCCGGCGGCAACCTCGCCCGGCGGCGTGAAGCTGGTGGCGTTCCGCGGCGAGCATCCGGAGCCGGAGTTGATTCGCTCCCAGCTTGACGTCCTCGGCCTCGCCGCCGATCTGGAAGTCACGCGCGGCCCCGAGCCCCGCCTCTGGGCCACCCTCGAGGGCCCGAACGGACGCGTCGAACTGAGCACCAGCTAGCCCTCCCCCCTCCCTCCGGACGGGGCCGGACTAGCCCTCTGGAGTTCGTACGTGCTCCATCCAATCCCCTCTCCCCGAGGGAGAGGGTCAGGGTCAGGGCGCCCCCCCGGAGTGTCGTCGCGCCATCGGGGCGCTCGGGGTCGCGCGGGTGGTCCGGCGCAGCTGGCGGCGTTCGCCGGAATGACGGAGCAGGGGCTCCGGAATGACGAAGACGTGGCTTCGGAATGACGAAGAAGGGGGGCTGCGGGCGCGCCGAAGCACCGAGGGGCGGAACCGGGGACGCGGTTGCGTAATGTGAACACCGGGTGCCTGCGGGGCGTGTTAACTATTGCGCTCAGAGTCGGCGAGGTTCGCCGCGCGCGAGACGGAGGCATCACATGAGCGACTGGTCAGGCCTGAGCCGTCGGGGTTTTCTGAGAGCAGGAGCGATCGGCGTCGCCGGCGTCGCCGGCGCCGCACTTATCGGATGCACGGGCGACGACGACGACGACGCGCCGGCGCCCGCCGCCACGCAGGCTGCCGCAACCGCGACGCCCGCCGCGGCGACCGCCGCGGCGACCGCCGAGCCGACCCCCACGCCCACCGAGGCGCCGGCCGGTCCGAAGTCCGGCGGCACGCTCGTCTGGGCGATGGAAAGCTGGATCGGCAACAGCGATCCGCATTCGGTCGGCAACTGGGTGACGCATCGCACGAAAGATCAGATGTCGGACAAGCTGATCGAGGCCGACCTCACGGTCCCACCCCACACCAGGCAGCCGGACTATACCGATCCGTTGCAGCCCATAGTCATGAAGCTTGCCGAGAGCATGGAGGTCAGCGACGACGGCTTGGAGTACACCTTCAAGCTCCGCAGGGGCGCCAAGTTTCACGACGGGACTGACGTCAACGCGGAGGCGGTCAATCGCAACTATGACCGGTTCTGGAGGGCAGATACGGACATCTCCTTCACCCAGGTCTCCGGCTGGGGGCATCCGCAGCTGCACCAGCATACCGACCGCGTTGAGGTGGTCGACGACTACACGATCAAGATGGTCAACAACCGCTTCTTCCCTGACTTCCTGAGCCTCTGGACCCAGAGCCTCTTCGGCAACTACATCGTCAGCCCGACGCAAATCGAGAAGGTCGGGAACGAGGACTTCGCGAACGCCCCCGTCGCCTCCGGCCCGTTCAAGTTCAACGAGCGCGTGGAGGATGAGCGCCTCGTGTTTGACCGCAACGAGGATTACTGGGGCGAGAAGGCCTTCCTCGACCGGCTCATCATGATCCCCCGGGGCGAGCCGGCGACGCGTGTGACGGCGCTGCAGACCGGCGAGGCCGACATCATCTGGGTGGTGCCACCGGACTCGATCCCGCAGCTGCTGGATCAGGGCTTCAAGGTCGTGCAGGGACTGGTACCGCACATCTGGTGGATCACCATGAACCCGCGGAACGAGAGTTTCCAGGATCTGCGGGTGCGGCAGGCGCTGCAACATGGGATGGACAGGCCGGGAATCGCAACGGACCTGTTGCGGGACACCGTGATTCCGGCGTATGGGCCCAACGTGCCCGGCCAGCCCGCGTTCGACCCCGACTACGTCTCGTACGCCTACGACCCGGCCGAGGCAAAGAAGCTCCTGTCCGCGGCCGGGGTGGAGAGCATCGAGGACACGTGGTGGTTCCCCTCTGCCGGCTCGGGCAACCTTCTGCCCGTTCAGATGGCGCAGTGGATGCAGAGCAAGTACGCCGAGATCGGCTTCAACATGGGCGCGGAAATTGTGGAGTGGAATGCCTTCGGCTCCATGTGGCCCGACCTGTATACAGATGGCGCGTCCGCCAGCGGGTCGTGGGGGATGGCCGTTAACTGGTGGGGCAACGTCTTCGCCCTCAACAACGGCGTGTGGAATTCCATGCCTGAGGCCATCGGGGACGAAGCCATGGACATCCTCGATCGGGCCCAGTTCGAGACCGACCCGGACGCTTCCAACGAACTGTATCGCGACGCGAACCGCCGCATTATGGATCAGGCGTACGCGCTGCCGGTCGTCCACGACTCGGCGCCCATCGGCATGCGGGACGAGGTACAGGGCTTCGTCCACGTGGCCGTCCAGTGGAACGACATGAGCATCGTCTGGCTGGAGGACGCGTAGATCGGCTGAAGCAGGGGCGAGTCCCGGCGGCGCGGCCGGCGCGCCGCGCCCCTGGCACGGACCCCCTCCCCCGGGTGGGGGGGGGGGTCTCCGGTCACCTCTCTTCCGGTCCCCTCTGCCCCTGGCGGGAGAGGGGGAGGGGGACTCCGGCGCAGCCGGAGGAGTCAGGCAGAGCGTCGCGCGCGCCCGGAGGTGTGTAGTTGGGACGGTTCCTCGCCCGGCGGTTGGCAGTCACGCTCCTGGTCCTCTGGGGTATCAGCGCCCTGACCTACATGCTGGTCGCCATCCTCCCCGGAGACCTGGCGAGCGAACTCCTCGGCGTGTGGGCGAACTCGAGATCCCCGGAGGTGCTCGAGCAACTCAGGGAGGAGATGGGGCTGAACCGGCCCTGGTATGAGCGATATGTCGTCTGGCTCGGCGATTTCGTCCGGGGCGACTTCGGATACGGCGTCATTTACAGGGCCCCTGTCGCGGAGCTCGTCTGGGACGCGCTGAAGAACACCCTGGTGCTGGCCGTGGCCGCCTTCGTGCCGAGCACGGCGCTTGGAGTGGGAGCCGGCGTGTTCGCCGGGACCAGGCCCAACAGCCTGGCCGACCGTTCGATCACGACGCTGTCGGTTCTGGCGGCGAGCGTGCCCCAGTACTGGCTCGGCCTGATGTTGATCGCCCTCTTCGCCCTGCACCTGGACTGGCTGCCCGCCGCCGGGATGTGGGATACCCGGAATCCGGGCGGGCTCCGCGATCTCGGGCTGCACCTGATCCTGCCGGCGCTCACCCTCGCCGCGGTGCCGACCGCGGTGATCTCGCGGCTCGTGCGCTCCGCGATGATCGAGGTGATGCAGCAGGACTACATCCGCACGGCGAGGGCGAAGGGCTTGCACGAGCGGGCCGTGATCCGGCGGCACGCGGCGCGCAACATTGCACCGACGGCCATCAACATCGTGACGCTGCAGTTCGGCTACCTGATCAGCGGTACGATCTTCGTCGAGGTGGTCTTCGCCTGGCCGGGCCTCGGCGGCCTGCTCCTCGGGGCGGTCGCGTCGCGCGAAACGGCAGCCATCCTGGCCATTACGATGCTCGTCGCGGCCACCTTCGTCTTGATGACCCTCATCGCGGACGTTGCCCAGAGTCTGCTTGATCCTCGCGTGCGGCTGGAATGAGATCGGAGCGCATGCGATGTCGGTAGCCGGACGGGAAGGGCGCGAGGCAGGTCCTGACCTCGTGAAGGCCGGCAGTGAGCATTGGATCGCTGTGACCTGGAGGGCGTTCCGCAAGGATCGCTTCGCGGTCATTGCGGGCATCGTGCTGCTGATCATCATCGCCGCGGCGATCGCCGCGCCGATCGTTGCCCCCTTCGATCCGTACGAAACGGAATCCTCGCTGCGGCTTCAGGGGTACGGGACGGAGGGTCGCTTGCTGGGTCTCGACGGCCAGGGCCGCGACATACTCAGTCGCCTGATCTGGGGCGGCCGGACCTCGATCCCGCTCGCCGTCATCCCGGTCGCGCTCGCGATGGCGATCAGCATGGCGCTCGCCCTCGTCGCCGGGTATGTCGGCGGCCTCGTGGGGACCACCCTGATGCGCCTCGTGGACATGCTCTACGCGTTCCCGACGGTGGTGCTCGCGATCGTGGTCGCGATCCTCGTGGGCAACTCGTACCCCAGCCTTGCGCTCGTCGTCGTCGCCGTGCTGGTGGCGCCGATCACCCGCGTCGCCTACATCGCCGTCCGTGAGCAACGCGGCCGCGACTTCGTGGACGCGGCGCGGGCGACCGGGGCGACGCCGCTGCGGCTGATGGTGGTGCACATCGCGCCCGGCGCCTTCCCGTCCGTGCTGGTCTACTCCTCGACGCTGATCGGGCTGGTGATCATCTTCGTCGCTGGTCTGGGCTTCCTCGGCCTCGGCATCAGCCCGCCGACGCCGGAGTGGGGCTTGATGACCGCCGAGGGCCGGACGCTGCTCGGCGTGGCGCCGCACATCGCGACCGTGCCGGGCCTCGTGATCGGCATCACCGCGGTCTGCTTCAACCTCGTCGGCGACGGCCTCCGCTTCGCCCTCGACCCGCGCACCCGCAACATCGGCTAGCGGCCCCCTCTCGGGGCCCGCGGGTGGTCCGGCGCGCCTGGATTCCGGCGTTCGCCGGAATGACGGGAGGGGTCTCCGGTCCCCTCTCCTCCTGGCGGGAGAGGGGGAGGGGGACTCCGGCGCAGCCGGAGGAGTCAGGCAGAGCGTCGCGCGCGCCCGGAGGTGTGTAGTTGGGACGGTTCCTCGCCCGGCGGTTGGCAGTCACGCTCCTGGTCCTCTGGGGTATCAGCGCCCTGACCTACATGCTGGTCGCCATCCTCCCCGGAGACCTGGCGAGCGAACTCCTCGGCGTGTGGGCGAACTCGAGATCCCCGGAGGTGCTCGAGCAACTCAGGGAGGAGATGGGGCTGAACCGGCCCTGGTATGAGCGATATGTCGTCTGGCTCGGCGATTTCGTCCGGGGCGACTTCGGATACGGCGTCATTTACAGGGCCCCTGTCGCGGAGCTCGTCTGGGACGCGCTGAAGAACACCCTGGTGCTGGCCGTGGCCGCCTTCGTGCCGAGCACGGCGCTTGGAGTGGGAGCCGGCGTGTTCGCCGGGACCAGGCCCAACAGCCTGGCCGACCGTTCGATCACGACGCTGTCGGTTCTGGCGGCGAGCGTGCCCCAGTACTGGCTCGGCCTGATGTTGATCGCCCTCTTCGCCCTGCACCTGGACTGGCTGCCCGCCGCCGGGATGTGGGATACCCGGAATCCGGGCGGGCTCCGCGATCTCGGGCTGCACCTGATCCTGCCGGCGCTCACCCTCGCCGCGGTGCCGACCGCGGTGATCTCGCGGCTCGTGCGCTCCGCGATGATCGAGGTGATGCAGCAGGACTACATCCGCACGGCGAGGGCGAAGGGCTTGCACGAGCGGGCCGTGATCCGGCGGCACGCGGCGCGCAACATTGCACCGACGGCCATCAACATCGTGACGCTGCAGTTCGGCTACCTGATCAGCGGTACGATCTTCGTCGAGGTGGTCTTCGCCTGGCCGGGCCTCGGCGGCCTGCTCCTCGGGGCGGTCGCGTCGCGCGAAACGGCAGCCATCCTGGCCATTACGATGCTCGTCGCGGCCACCTTCGTCTTGATGACCCTCATCGCGGACGTTGCCCAGAGTCTGCTTGATCCTCGCGTGCGGCTGGAATGAGATCGGAGCGCATGCGATGTCGGTAGCCGGACGGGAAGGGCGCGAGGCAGGTCCTGACCTCGTGAAGGCCGGCAGTGAGCATTGGATCGCTGTGACCTGGAGGGCGTTCCGCAAGGATCGCTTCGCGGTCATTGCGGGCATCGTGCTGCTGATCATCATCGCCGCGGCGATCGCCGCGCCGATCGTTGCCCCCTTCGATCCGTACGAAACGGAATCCTCGCTGCGGCTTCAGGGGTACGGGACGGAGGGTCGCTTGCTGGGTCTCGACGGCCAGGGCCGCGACATACTCAGTCGCCTGATCTGGGGCGGCCGGACCTCGATCCCGCTCGCCGTCATCCCGGTCGCGCTCGCGATGGCGATCAGCATGGCGCTCGCCCTCGTCGCCGGGTATGTCGGCGGCCTCGTGGGGACCACCCTGATGCGCCTCGTGGACATGCTCTACGCGTTCCCGACGGTGGTGCTCGCGATCGTGGTCGCGATCCTCGTGGGCAACTCGTACCCCAGCCTTGCGCTCGTCGTCGTCGCCGTGCTGGTGGCGCCGATCACCCGCGTCGCCTACATCGCCGTCCGTGAGCAACGCGGCCGCGACTTCGTGGACGCGGCGCGGGCGACCGGGGCGACGCCGCTGCGGCTGATGGTGGTGCACATCGCGCCCGGCGCCTTCCCGTCCGTGCTGGTCTACTCCTCGACGCTGATCGGGCTGGTGATCATCTTCGTCGCTGGTCTGGGCTTCCTCGGCCTCGGCATCAGCCCGCCGACGCCGGAGTGGGGCTTGATGACCGCCGAGGGCCGGACGCTGCTCGGCGTGGCGCCGCACATCGCGACCGTGCCGGGCCTCGTGATCGGCATCACCGCGGTCTGCTTCAACCTCGTCGGCGACGGCCTCCGCTTCGCCCTCGACCCGCGCACCCGCAACATCGGCTAGCGGCCCCCTCTCGGGGCCCGCGGGTGGTCCGGCGCGCCTGGATTCCGGCGTTCGCCGGAATGACGGGAAGAGGCCGGATGCGTCATCAGCCGTTCTGCTTCTGCCCGGTCCCCTCTCCCCCGGAGGGAGAGGGCCAGGGTGAGGGGGACTCCGGCACAGCCGGAGCGCGCGCCCTCGAGTAGACCCGTAATCGCATGGTGCAAACGGGGTACGCGTCACAGTCCCTACAATGGACGCTCTCCGCACACCCGGGACCGCGCAACAGCCATGGGACAGGGGACGGACTGTTGGCGATTCGCAGAGCCGTGCGACGCGTGCCGCGGCAGGGAGCCGAAGCGAGCGCCTCCTGGAACAGCTCCTGGCAGCGATCCTGCGTTGCGCTGGCCGTGGCGCTCCTGATCACCGCCTGCGGTGGTCAGCAGCCGCCGACGACGCACTTCGTCAACGTGACGGCGGCCTCCGGCATCGCCTATGCCCCCGGCTTCCTGGCCCCCCTGGGGCGTTTCGACCTGGATCGGACATACGCTCCCGGCGGTGTCGCGGCCGGTGACTACGACGGCGATGGAGACATCGACGTATTCATCGTCCGGGGAGACATTGGCCCGAACCTGCTCTACCGCAACCTCGGCAATCTGACCTTCGAGGAGGTTGCGGCGGCGGCGGGGCTGGCCAACACGAAGTCCGCGAGCGAGAACTACCGCCATGCGGGACCGATGTTCGCCGACATGGACGGTGACGGCGATCTCGACCTGTTCCTCGGCGGCCTCGAGGGCGACCCGTGCCTGATCTTCAGGAACGAGGGCGCCGGCGTCTTTCTTGACGTCACTGCGGGGTCCGGCCTCGATGCGATGCGCTCCGAACAGAGTGTCGGGGCGGCGTTCGGCGACTACGATCTGGACGGCGACCTCGATCTGTTCATCTCCCACTGGGGTACGGAGCGCGATTACAGCGAGCCCGGGGATACCGAGCACCTGTGGCGGAACGACTCGGGCGCGAGCGGAATTCGCTTCACCAGCGTCAGCGTCGAGGCAGGGATTTCACCGAGCATCCTGACCCTGCCCGATCCGCTGATCTCGCTGCGGTTCTGGGACCACACGTTCACCCCCTCGTTCGCACGCATCGACGACGACCTGTACCCCGACATCCTGAGCGTCGGGGACTACAACCACACCCACTACTTCGTCAACAACCGGGACGGCACGTTCCGCAACGCGACCGATGTAGAGGTGCTGACCGATGACAACGGAATGGGATCCGCGCTGGGCGACTACGATCACGACGGGGACCTCGACTGGTTTGTGTCGAGCATCCTCATGAAGGGGAGTCTGCGCCGGGCCATCGGCAACCGGCTGTACCGAAACGACGGGGGAGTGTTCACGGACGCAACGGACGAGGCCGGCGTTGCCGATGGGGGCTGGGGCTGGGCGTCCTGTTTCCTCGACATCGAGAACGATGGAGATCTCGATATCTATCACACCAATGGATATCCATTCGCCGATCGCTACGCCAACGAGTTCGGGGCGGACAAGAGCCGGGTGTTCGTGTCCGACGGCTCCGGGCAGTTCGAGGAGAACGCCGCGGAGCTGGGGTTGGACGATAGCGGTGAAGGCCGCGGCGTCGTCTGCGCCGACTTCGACGGCGACGGCGATATCGACATTCTGGAGCTGACGTTTACCGGCGCGAACCTCTGGCGAAACGATGCCAGCGGCGGCAGCTTCCTCAGTGTCCGGCTCGAGGGCCGGGCGCCGAATACGGAGGCCGCGGGCAGCCGCATCATGCTCTCGGCGGGGGGCGTCACGCAGCTGCGGGAGATCAGTATCGCCAGCAATTTCGTGTCGCAGAATCCGACGGAGCAGATCTTCGGACTGGGGCATGACACGGTCGACGAGCTGCGTGTGCAGTGGCCCGACGGCAGCGAAACCGTGATCACCGACGTCGAGGCGAACCAGCGCCTGGTCGTCCGTCAGCCGGATCCGTAGGCAG
>VXOS01000077.1 GCA_009839925.1 Chloroflexota bacterium | reverse complement strand
GTCCGATCAGCGCGCAGGCGAGCGGCTCGCCGAGGGCGTCCGCGAGGCTGAGGCCGAGGCCGAGCGCCTCGCCCTCGGCCTGGTTGAGTTCGTCCGATCCGGGTTGCGCGATGACGACCAGCACGCCGCTCACAGCACGCCCTCCTCTTCCAGCCTGGCGAACAGGGCCGCGGCCTGCTCGGCGGGCGTGGCGCCCTCGATCTGCTCGCATTGGCCCTGCACGTCGGGCACGAACAGCTCCACCAGCTCGACGCCGTGCGCGCCCTCGCCGGCCTCGAGGTCGGCGGCGGCGCGTACGGTCGGCGGTCGGCGGCGCGCGGCGATCATGCCGCGGCTGGTGGGGTAGCGCGGCACGCCCAGCTCGTTGCTGATCGTCACGACGGCGGGCGTCGCGACGGAGACCAGCTCCTCGCCGAGCGGCGTCGCACGCTGCACGCGCAGTCGCTCGCCCTCCGCGGTTACGCCGAAGCCGAGCGTGACGCAGGCGAAGCCCAGCAGCTCCGCAAGCGCGCCCGGCACGGTGCCCTGATCGTAGTCCGAGGATTGCCGCCCGCAGAGCACGAGGTCCACGTCGCCGAGCTCCTCGATCTGCGCGGCGAGCAGGCGCGCGGTGCGCATTGCGTCGGCGGCCCCGGACTCGGGATCGTCGATGCGGATGATCTCGTTGCAGCCCATTGCGACGCAGTGCTTGAGCACCTGGTCGACGTCCTCGCCGCCGACGGAGATGGCGGTGATCGTCACATCGTCGCCGTCGTCGCGGAGGCGCAGGGCGGCCTCGATCGCCTGGTCGTCGTAGGCGTTGATGATCAGTGGCAGGCGGGTGCTGAACGCCCGTCCGCTCTCGTCGACGTCGAGCTGGCCCCACAGCGCGTAGCTGTTGACGCCGTCCGGGTCGACGACCTGCTTGACGCAGATCACGATGTGCATGCGGCCTCCTTCGGTCGCGTTCCTGATCGCGTGCGCGCGCCTCCCGGCGCGCAGTGCTTGCGTCCTTGCCCTACTCCTCGTCGTCGAAGAAGACGAAGCTCTCTTCGCACCAGACGAGCTGGGCGCCCTGTCCGCTGTGATCGTCGATGCTGCGCCCGGCGAGTTCCAGCCAGCGCCAGGCCGGGTCGCCCTGCTCGAAGCGGCGGCCGGTGGCCACGCCCCGGTAAGTGACGCGGCCGGCGTAGTCCGTGCCCTCGATCTGCGCGCCGCCCTCGCAGGTGCAGGGCCTGCCCATCAGCGACTCGTCGAAGAAGTAGCGGACGTCCTCGTCCTCGTCGACGGCCTCGGGGGTCGCGTCGTCGAGGTCCTCCGGGCGCTCGCCTTCGGGCCCGCTCACCGGCCTGTCCCCCCGCCGCAGCCAACGTGGTGCGGAGCAAGTTTCGCGTCGCCTCATGGCGGCGTCAAAGCGCGCCGCGGCGGGCGTCATTCTAGCCGTCCGCGCCGCCTGCTACGATCCGCGCCGAGGCGCCGGCGGTCCGCACGGGCGCGCCGGCGGAGCAGCGGGAGGGCCGCATGGGACTCGCAGATCGCACGCCGCCGACGAAGGACGACTTCTTTGCCTACCGCGAGCGCTACAGCAACTGGGGGCGCTGGGGCGACGACGACCAGCTGGGCACGCTCAACCACATCACGCCCGAGGTGCGCGCACACGCGGCCAGCCTCGTCCAGGCGGGTCGGGCGGTCTCGCTCGCGAACTCGCTGGACACGCGGCCGGGGCCGCGCAATCCGTTCCCCGTCTCGCACTACTTGCGTTGGCACCAGGGCGTCGCCTGGGACTTCTTCGCGATCAACTACCACGGCCTGACCAACACCCACGTCGACGCGCACTGCCACATCTTCACCGACGACGAGGAGCCGCTGCTCTACAACGGCCGGCCCGCCTCGCTGGTGACGGTGACGGGTGCGAAGAGCGGGTCCGTGGAGCACTGGCGCGACGGCATCGTCACGCGCGGCGTGCTCTACGACATCCCCCGCTACCGTGGCGTCGACCACGTCAGCTACGAGCTGCCCGTGCATGGCTGGGAGCTGGAGGACTGCGCGCGGGCGCAGGGCGTCGAGCCCCGCTCGGGCGACGCAGTGCTGGTCCGGTCCGGCGCGGACGCGGTGCAGCGCGGACTGCAGAGCGGCGCGCTGGAGCCGCCAAGCGAGGGCTCGAGCGTCACCGTGCCCGGCGCGCCGCCACGGCCGGGCGTGCACGCCTCGGCGATCGAGTTCCTGTACGAGTACGACGCCTCGATCCTGGTCTGGGATCTGCAGGAGGCGGCGGGGCAGGGCTTCGAGGGCAGCGGCGGCCCAATCCACCAGATCGCCCTGCCCTACATGGGCCTGCCGCTGCTCGACAACGCCAACCTCGAGGCGGTGGGGGTGGCCTGCGCGGAGCTGGGCCGCCACGAGTTCCAGTTCGTCTGCGCGCCGCTCGTCATCTGGGGCGGCACCGGATCGCCGGTCAACCCGCTGGCGGTGCTGTAGGGGGAGCGGGCGTGAGCACCTTGACTGCTGAGCACGAGCGCCGCCTGGAAGCACTCGATCGGTTCGAGCGGGCGACGCAGTTTCCCCTGCTCGTGCTCGCGCTGCTCACGATCCCGCTCTTTCTTTCGCCATTCGTGCTCGACATGCCGGCTGGCCGGGAGCGGGTCATCTTCGCCCTCGACTGGCTCATCTGGGGCGTCTTCGCGGCCGATCTGCTGATTCGAACGCGGCTCGCGCCCCACAAGCTCAGCTACCTCCGGCGGCACTGGTTCGATGTGCTGATTGTCGTGCTGCCGTTCCTGCGGCCGCTGCGCGTCGCACGATCCGCTCATGCCCTGCGCGTGCTTGGCGCTGTGCGGGCCCTCGCCTATGTGGTGCGAGCGGCGCACGCGACGCGCGCGATCCTGGCCCGCCGAGGGGTGAAGGGGTCGCTGCTCTTCGCCGGCCTGGTGCTGACGGCTTCGGCTATTGGAATCTACTTCGCCGAGCGGTCGACAGATGGCCCGATCGATCGCCTCGACACAGCGTTCTGGTGGGCGTTCACGACCGCTACCACCGTCGGCTATGGAGATACATACCCCGTCACGGCGCTGGGCCGAGGCATCGGTGTGGTGCTGATGATCGTTGGCATCGGCACCTTCGCCGCCCTCACCGCGAACGTCGCCGCCTTCCTGTTCGAGTCGCGGGAGCCGTCCGGCGAAGCGGCGTCCGACGAGGTGCTCGCGGAGCTGAGACGGCTGCACGCACGCCTCGACGCTGCGGGCATCACGCAGGACGAAGGCGGGCGCGATCCGCCTACGTCACCGTGATCGGGTGGGGGAGGGGCTGGTTGAAGAGGTAGCCCTTGTCGTTGAACGGCACTTCCTCGGGCTGCGTCGCGCCCGAGGCGTCTGTGGCGCGAGTCATGATCGTGTGCTCGCCCGGCGCGGCGTCCCACTCGAACTCGAACATCGCCCACGAGTAGTCGACCTGCGGGCCCAGCACGTCCGCCTCGCTCCAGCTCGCGCCGCCGTCCGTGCTCCACTCGACGCGCTCGATCGGGCCGCCGGGCGAGTGGGCGTAGCCGTGCAGGCGCTGGACGCCGGGTGACAGCTCGGCGGGCCAGGGCAGCGCGAGGGCGCTCTTGATGTTCTGCTCCTCGGCGATCTCACCTCGCGCCTCGCCCTCGGGCTCGTAGTTGGTGCCGATCAACACGTAGTGGGTCGTGTTGTTGCGCGCCCAGAGTTGCTCGCGCGAGACGACGATGCGGCCGAGCCACTTGATGTTGGTTGCGCCGACCCAGCCGGGCGCGATCACGCGCAGCGGGAAGCCGTGGTCCTTCGGGAGCGTCTCCCCGTTCAGCTCGTAAGCGAGGATCGTGTCCGGGTGCAGCGCCTTCTCGACCGGCACCACACGCCGGAAGCCCCCCTCGGGAGCGTCCGTATCGAGGCCGACCAGCATCACGCAGACGGCGTCGTCGCGGATTCCCGCCAGCGTCAGCACGTCGCGCAGGGAGACGCCTGTCCACTCGCCGTTGGAGATGCCCCCGGTGGTCCACTGCGAGCCGGTTGTCAGCCAGCCCTCCAGCCGCTCGAACATCGCGCGCTGGTTGCCCGCGCACTCGAGGTAGGAGACGAACGTGCGCGAGGGCAGGCGGCGGATCTCCTCGTAGCTCAGCTCGATCGGGCTGTCGATGGCGTCGCCCTCGATCGACAGCCGCCAGTCCCCCGCGTCCACATCGAGGCTCGCGGATGAGTTGTTCCGGACGAAGAACAGCCGGGCCGGGGTGATCACCTCGTCCATCAGTTCAAGACGCGCCTCGAGGCTCGTGTCGGCGTGCTCGATGAACGGCGCGGTGTCCTTGAACCAGTGCGTGGGCTCGTCGGGTTCCTCGTCCATGCCGCCTTCGAGGTCGATGCACGCCACCAGCACGGCGGCGGCGCCCCCGGCGGCCATCAACTCCAGGAAGCGGCGGCGAGTCATGCCGGACGAGCTGGCGCGCCGCCACAGCTCCCCGGCCATCGCCCCGTCGCGCCCGTCCGCCGTGGCGAGATCGGGCGTGGAGACTTCACGCCTCGAGGTCATGCGGTCCTCCGTTGCCGGGGGAATGGCCCTGCCCGAACCCACTCGTCGACGCCCCGATGCTGGCGTACCGCGCCGCTCCGGGCAAGACCTGAGGTTGCTACAGCCCGTGCTCGGCAACCACCTCGGTATCGTAGAGGATGTTGCCGGTGTACGAGCCGGGCGGCTGCGAGCAGATCCAGACGGCCGACTTGCCGAGATCGTGCGCGATCTCGATGTCGAGCAGCGGCTCGTCGGGGTCGTCGATGTTGCGCAGCAGCGCGACGCCGGGCGTCGTCACCTGGTGGTCCGGCGAGAGGCAGTTGAAGGAGATGTTGTCCTTCTGGTGCTCCAGCGCGAGCTGCTGGTTGAGGCGGTCGAGCGCCGCCTTCGTGGGCCCGTACAGGTACGAGGTCGGCCGCCGATCCTCAACCGGATAGGGACCGGGCGGGGAGTTGACCGCGCCGCGCGAGGAGATGTTGATCACGTGCCCGCCGCCGACCGCGCGCAGGTGCGGGATCGCGTGGCGGATCAGCAGGATCGGCCCGCGCACGTTCACCTCGAGCATGAGGTCGATATGCCGCTCCGCCATCGTCTCGATCATGCCGCGCGCCTGCACGGCGGCGTTGTTGACGAGGATGTCGAGGCGGCCGAAGTGCGCGACCGTGTCCTCGATGCAGGCCTGGCAGCTCTCCCGGTCGCGCATGTCGAGACGGATCGCGAGCCCCGTGCCGCCCTCGTCCTCGATCTCCCGGACGACGTCATGGATCGTGACCGGCCAGCGCGGGTCGGTGACCTCATCGCTGCGAGCTGCGATGACGGTGCTGGCGCCGGCGCGCGCGAGGTAGAGGGCGATGTCGTGGCCGATGCCGCGCGTCGCCCCGGCGACGATCGCGACCTTGCCCGCCAGCGGCTTGCCGTCCTCAGCCATCACGCACCTCCCGCCCTGCTCACGGAACGCTGGATTGTGCGCCTGCGCCCGGTCTACGCGGAAGGCGTCAGGTCGGGATCCTCGGCGATACGGTTCGGACCAGTCAGATCAGGGCGTGGCCATGAACTCTGAAAGCGCCGGCAGGATCCGAACCGGCGCCTCTTCTGCCAGGAAGTGGCCGCAGTCCTCGAAGGTCAGCACCCGCGCCTCGGACAGCTCGGCCTGCCAGCGTTCGAGCTCCTCCTGGCGGAACGCGATGTCCTTGAGGCCCCAGAGGATAAGCGCGGGCTTGTCGACGAACGCCGCTCGCTCGTTCCAGATCGAGTCCAGCCAGTCGCTCGCGCGGATGATGTAGCCCGGAAGCGCCGCCATTGCCGCGCGTGCGCCCCGCGGCTGGGCGTTGCGGTAGTGGTCCAGCACCTCGGGCGTGAGGATCGACCTGTCGCCGACAGCCCTCGGCGCCACCTGGTTCACGAAGAAGTTGAAGCGCTTGATGAGGAGCTGCCCCAGCGGGCTGCGCATCATGAAGCTGAACATCCGGAAGTGCCGGTCGTCGTCGACCGGCCAGCACCAGGTGTTCGCGATCACGAGCCTCGCCACCCGTTCCGGATGCCGCCGCGCGAACTCAAGGCCGATCGGCCCGCCCCAGTCCCCCATGAACAGCGTCGCGTCCCGCACTTCGAGGTGGTCGAGCAGTGCGGCGAAGCGCTCCGCGTGCGCGGCGGGGTGATGGTCCTCGTGGCGGTCGCTGCGCGACGAGAGGCCGAAGCCGACGTGGTCGGGTGCGATGCAGCGGAAGTCGCCGCGTAGGCCCTCGATCAGTTGGCGGAACTCGAACGACCACGAGGGGTTGCCGTGCACGAAGACGATCGGCGCGCCCGACCCCTCGTCGACGTAGTGCATCCGCTGCCCGTCAGGCGTCTGGAAGTAGCGGCTCTCGAACGGGTACAGCTCGTCCGAGACCCAGTCGGGCCGCCCCTGCGTTGCCATCGAGGCCCCCGCTCTACGCCGCGACGGGCGCGCCGTCGCGAATGCGCAGCTCGCCGTCCTGCAGCAGGTGGCGGACGCGGCGCGTCGCGCCGAGGTCGGCGAGCGGGTCGCCGTCGAGCACCAGCAGGTCGGCGCGGCGGCCGGGCCGCACCGTCCCGAGGTCGTCCTCGAGCCCGAGCACGCGCGCGCCCTGCAGCGTGGCGGCCTGGATCGCCTCGTGCGCGGTCATGCCGAGGCCGGCGAGCTGCGCGATCTCGTCGTGCAGCGCGTCCGGACCGGTGAAGGGGCTGCCCATGTCCGTGCCGGCGGCCAACGGCACGCCCGCGCGCCAGGCGGCGCTGATGTTCTCGCGATGCGCCGCGGCCACTTCGTGCGCGCGCTCAACCGTCTCCGCGCCGAGCGCGTCGCCTGCTGCCTCGATCACGATCTTGATCACGGCCAGCGTCGGCACGATGAACGTGCCGCGCTCCAGCAGTTCGCCGATCAGTTCCTCCGTGAGGAACGAGGCGTGCTCGACGGTGTCGACGCCCCCGAGGACGGCGTTGCGGATGCTGGGCGCGCCGTGGGCGTGGGCGGCGACGGTCTTGCCCTCGGCGTGGGCCATCAGCGTGACGATGCGCACCTCGCGCTCGTTGAACTGCTCGGTGTTGGGGCCGTGACCGGTGCCGATCACGCCGCCCGAGACCATCAGCTTGAGCAGGTCCGCCCCGGCGTCGAGCTGCGCGCGGGCGGCCTGCCGCACCCCGTCCTCGCTCTCGGCGAGCGCGCCGATGTGCCAGCCGTGGCCCTCCGGCGCTGTGAGCCAGGCGCCCGCCGAGTAGACGCGCGGCCCGGGCGTGAGCCCGTCCGCGATCGCGTCGCGCAGCCCGAGGATCACCGGGGTCACGCCGCCGACGTCGCGCGCGGTCGTCACGCCGGCGGCGAGCAGCTGCCCGGCGCGCCGTGCCGAGTCGATCGCCTGGTAGCTGTGCGGCCGTTCCGCGCCGTGTTCGAGCGCCTGCGGCGTCGCGTCGAGGCTGAGGTGCGTGTGCGCATCGATCAGCCCCGGGATCGCCGTCGCGCCCCCCGCGTCGAGCTCCGGCTCGTCGCCCGCGAGGGCGACACCGATCTCGGCGAAGCGCCCGTCGCGGACGCGCACGTCCACGCCCTCGAGCAGCGCGCCCGTGCCGTCGACCAGGCGGAGGTTGCGGATCAGCACGGTCGCCTCCCGGTTCGCCGCGCACGCTCTGCGCCTCGGAGAGGCGGAGATGGTACCGGTGAACGTCCGCGAAACGAAGACGCAGCTGCTCGCCTCGCGGTGCGTCGTGCCCGGAGTACCGGCGATTCGGCCAGGGCCTGCGCCAGACCCGGATCGCGCGGACAATGGGGTGACCGCACCGTACTGATCGGTACCACTGTTCGGTACCAGCTGTGACCGCGAGGGAGAGGATTCGAATATGAAGGTGTTCACCGGCTACGGCGAGGTCTGGCTCGGCGACGTCAGGGAGCAGGTGCAGCGCGCCGAGGCGGCCGGCTTCGACGGCATCTCCAGCGGCGAGCTGAAGCACAACTCGATCCTCGCGCTGACGCTCGCCGCCGAGTACAGCGAGCGCATCGAGCTGGCGACCAGCGTCACCATCGCCTTCCCGCGCTCCCCGTACGTCATGGCGCAGACCGCCTGGGATCTCCAGGAGTTCAGCAAGGGCCGCATCAACCTCGGCCTCGGGAGCCAGGTGAAGGGGCACAACGTGCGCCGCTTCGCCGGCGCCTGGACGCCGCCCGCCCGGCGCATGGAGGGCTACATCGGCATGATGCGCGCGGTCTGGCGCTCCTGGCAGGAGGGCGAGCGACCCCGGTTCCACAGCGACGACTACAACTACACGCTCCTGCCCCCGGCCTTCAGCCCGGGACCGATCGACTACCCCTACCCGAAGATCTCCCTCGCCTGCGTCGGCCCGAGGATGGCGGAAGCCGCCGGCTACTGCGCCGACGGCCTGCTCCCCCACGGGTTCATGACCGAGAAGTACCTCCGCGAGACCGTGCTCCCCGCCGTGCAGAAGGGCGCCGACCGCGCCGGCCGCTCGACCGACGAGATCAGCATCTCCGTCGGCGGCTTCAACGCCTTCGGCGAGACGGACTCCGAGGTCGAGCAGGCGATCGAGTCGCTGCGCCGGCCGATCTCCTTCTACGGCTCCACCCGCTCCTACCACGGCGTCTTCCGCGCGCACGGCCTCGAATCGCTCGGCATGCAGCTCCACGAGCTCTCGCTGAAGGGCCGCTGGGACGAGATGTACGAGGCGGTCAACTTCGAGGTCGCCCTCGAGATGGCGAACGCCAGCACCTACGACAACCTCCCGCGCTACGCCCGGGAGCACTTCGACTACGCCAGCCGCATCCACCTCCCGATGCCGAGCGGGCGCGACCGCACGAGCGTGTACGGCGGCGACGCCAGCGGCGACGCGAGGGCGCCCGAGCCCAGCGAGGAGCGGCTGCAGTGGCTGGTCAAGGAGCTGCGCGAGATCTAGCCGCGCCCCCGCTCACCCCATCCGCCGCGGCAGCAGCGAGTTGGCCATCACCGAGAGCGAGCTGAAGGCCATCGCGGCGGCGGCGACGATCGGGTTGAGGAAGCCGTGCTCGCCGAAGACCGGCGTCAGCAGCGTGGGGACCGAGGCGCCCTCGAAGAGCAGGTAGCCGAGGCCTGCCGCGACCGGGATAAGCAGCACGTTGTAGGCGAACGCCCAGACCAGGTTCTGGCGCAACGTGCGCACCGTCGAGCGGCTCAGCGCGATCGCGTCGGAGACGCCTCGGGGGTCGGAGCGCGGCAGCGCGACGCTCGCCGCGCCGAGCGCCGCGTCCGTCCCGCCGCCGATCGCGATGCCGACGTCCGCCTGGGCCAGCGCGGGCGCGTCGTTGATGCCGTCGCCGACCATCGCCACGACGCGGCCCTCGGCCTGCAGCGCGCGCACGGCTGCCGCCTTGTCCGCGGGCGTCGCGCCCGCGACGACGCGCCCGATGCCGGCCTGCGCCGCGATCGCCTCGCCCGCCTCGATGCGGTCGCCGGTGAGCAGCGCGACATCGAGGCCGAGCGCGTGCAGGCGCGCTACCGCCTCGGCGGCGTCGGCGCGCAATCGGTCGGCGACGCCGAGCACGCCCGCCGCCTCGCCGTCGATCGCGACGGCGATCGGTGTCTCGCCTCGCACCGCGGCGGCCTCGAAGTCACCCGCGATGGCCCGAGTGTCAGCACCGTGCGCCGCTAGTAGCTCGAGGCTGCCGGCGACGATCGCGCGACCCTCAACCGTGGCGAGGATGCCGAGGCCCGGTGAGGCCTCCAGCCTGTCGGGCTGGCCGGGCGCGAGCCCGCGGCGCTCGGCCTCACGTTCGATCGCGCCGGCCAGCGGGTGCTCCGAGCCGCGCTCCGCCGCCGCCAGCAGGCGCAGCAGCTCGTCCTCCTCGATGCCGGGCGCGGGGGCGACCGAGACGACCTCGGGCTGCCCCTCGGTCAGCGTGCCGGTCTTGTCGAGCAGGACAGTGTCGACGCGCCTCGCGAGTTCGAGGGCTGAGGCGTCGCGGATCAGCAGGCCCGCGCGCGCGCCGCGGCCGATGCCGACCATGATCGCCGTCGGAGTGGCGAGGCCGAGCGCGCACGGGCAGGCCACGATCAGCACCGTGACCGCGTTGATCAGCGCGAAGGTCAAGGCGGGCGCGGGACCGAACGCCCACCACAGCCCGAGCGTGAGCAGTGCGACGACGATGACCACGGGGACGAAGACGGCCGCGACGCGGTCGACGAGCGCCTGGATTGGCGCCTTCGAGCCCTGCGCCTGCTCGACGAGCGCGATGATCCTCGCCAGCGCCGAGTCCGCGCCGACGGCGGTCGCGCGAACGCGCAGCGCGCCCGTCGTGTTCTGCGTCGCGCCGTAGACCGCGTCGCCCTCGCGCTTCGCGACCGGCAGCGACTCGCCGGTCAGCATCGACTCGTCGACGGCAGAGGCGCCCGCGACGACCTCGCCGTCGACGGGCAGCTGCTCGCCGGGGCGCACGATGACGGTGTCGCCGGGCTGCACGGCGGCGATCGGGATCTCGTACTCCTCGCCGCCTTCGAGGACGCGGGCGAGCCGGGGGCGCAGCGCGATCAGGCTGCGCAGCGCTTCCGCCGACTTCGCCTTCGCGCGCGCCTCGAGCAGCCGCCCGACGAGGACGAGCGCGACGATCGCCGCGGCCGTGTCGAAGTAGACGTTCGGGTCCAGGCCACGCGCGCCCTCGAACAGCCCCGGCGCGAAGGTCGCGAGTAGCGAGTAGCCGTAGGCCGCCGAGGCGCCGAGCGAGATCAGCGTGTCCATCGTGGCGAGGCCGTGGCGGGCCGCGCGCAGCGCCGCGGCGTGGATGCGCCACGCGGCCCAGAGCTGCACGGGCGTGGCGAGGGCGAAAAAGAGCGGATGCCAGACGCGGTCCGGGACGCCCTCGAGGCCGGGCAGGCGCGTCCAGGCCATCGCCGAGACGAGCACGATCGCAACCGCCCCGGCGAGCAGCACCCGGCTGTGCAGCGCCGCCTGCTCGGCGCTGCGCTCCGCCTCGAGGGGATCGCCTTCCTCGTCGCTGGCGGCGCCGTCGCCGGGCAGGAGTACCTCGTAGCCGGCGCGGTCGACCGCCGCGCGCAGCGCCGCGAGTGGCGCGCCGGCGGCGGCGACCGTGGCCGACTCGGTCGCGAGGTTCACGCTCGCCGACTCGACGCCGGGGACGGCAGTGAGCGCGCTCTCGACGCGGCGCACGCACGAGGCGCAGTGCATGCCGCGGATCGGGAGTTGCAGCTCCTCCGTCGCCTCTGGCCCGGCTGCCTGCTGGTCGGTCGTCACGCCTTGTGCCTCCCGGGTCGGCTCGCGTGAGCTACTTGTTCGCCAGCTCGTAGAGCTGTACGAGCTCCTCGATGACGCGGTGCTGCTCGCCACCGCGCACGCCGTCGACGACGCAGTGGTGCAGGTGGCCGGAGAGCATGCGCGACTCGGCCTTCTCGATGGCGCGCCTCACGGCGTAGGTCTGCTTCAGCACGTCGACGCAGTAGGTGTCGCTCTCGACCATGCGGCGCACCCCGGCGAGGTGGCCCTCGAGGTACGCGAGCCGCTTGAGCACGTCTGCTTTCGTATCGGCGTCCATGGCGGCACCTCCGCAACCAGTATACCCCCACCCGGGGGGTGGGGGTGTGCGCACGAAGGCAAGCGCTGCGCCGACTCGTCGCTTGCCCGGGTGGGAAGGGCTCAGTCCAGCAGGCACTCACCCGCGAGGCGGTTGATCTCGCGGCTGCGCGCCTCCTGAGCCTCCGGGGGAACGAAGCCGTTGGTGACGAAGCCGAGCGAGAAGCCGCTCTCCGGATCGCCCCAGGCGATCTGGCCGCCGGCGCCGCCGTGCCCGAAGGCGCGTTCCGAGGCCGTCGGCGCGAACCCGCGGTCGGCGGGGCGATCGCCAGCGACCACGACTGCGAGTGCGCGGTTGACGGGGAGCCCCTCGGGCGTCCGGTGGTGGTCCGTTGTCAGGACCTGTGTCGCGTACTCGACGGTCTCGGGCTTGAGCGGCGCGTGGTCGGCCGACTCTGCCGGGCTGACCAGCCGCTGGTAGAAGAGTGCGAGCTCGCCCGCTCCCGCGAAGCCGCCGGCCCCCGGGCAGCCCGCTCGTCGCTGCGAGGGCAGGTTGAAGTGCAGCACCGTGTCCGGGTTGGTCTCCGTCCAGCCGCCCTCCGGCTCCACCGGCGGCTCGGTGTAGACGACGTCGGCGGCGCGGTGGTGCTGCTCGTCCGGCAGACCGACCCAGAGATCGGGAAGACCCATCGGCAGCAGCAGGCGCTCGCGGACGTAGTCCCGGAAGTCCTCGCCGGTGCGCTGGCTGATGATCTCGGCGAGCGTCCAGTGGGCCGAGGTGGCGTGGTACTCGAAGCGGCTGTCCGGCTCCCAGGTGAGGCGCCAGTAGTCCATGCGCTCCTGCCGCTTCGCGCGGTCCTCCCAGAGGTCGGGATGCATCGGCGCGTAGGGGAAGCCCGCGGTGTGCGTCAGTACCTGGCGGACGGTGACCCGCTCGGTGCCGTTCGTCAGGAACTGCGGGACGATCGCCGAGACACGCTCATCGATGTCGAGCAGGCCGTCCTCGATCAGCGCCCAGGCGGCGGCGCCGACGATCGCCTTGGTCGAGGAGTAGATGCAGTAGAGGGTGTCCGGTTCGGCCGGACCCGAGCGGCCGCCCCGCGTCACCTCGCCGTAGCAGGCGACGGCGGCGATCTTGCCGCGACGGCCGACGGCCAGCTGCGCGCTGGGAAGGCCCGAGGCGACCTGGCCGCGCACGTAGTCGCGGAGGCGCTGCAAGCCCCCGGGGTCGATGCCGATTTGCGCTGGCGATTCGGCGATGAACTCGGCTGCGATCATGGTGCTCGCGCGGTGGCGCGCTACTCCCCGCGCGAGGGCAGCACGACGACGGCGTGACCGGGGGTGGTGCCTCGCCCGTCCTGGTTGTCCACGTTGACTTCGAGGCGCACGAGGTGCTCGCCGTCCTCGACGGTCTTCTCCGTCACCGTGGCGGTGCAGGTCAGGGTGTCGTTCTTCTGGTTGATGGCGCGGAACTGCACGCCCAGCTCGCGCACCTCGACCTCGTCCCCCGCCCAGTCGCGCAGCATGTTGATCAGGTAGGCGAAGCGCAGGTTGCCCATGCCGAACGCGCCCTGCTCGTTGGCGCCGCGCCGGCCCGCGTCGTCGTCCATGTGGATGTAGACGAACTCGTCGTTCACCGCCGCGTAGCGGTTCCAGTGCATGAAGTCCGTCGTGCGCGACCAGTCCGGGACGCTGTCCCCGACCTCGACGTCCTCGAAGTACACGTGGTAGGCCACGGCGCTCCTCCAGCTCGCTGCGCCGCGATGATAGCAGCGGGCGACGAGCGCCCGTCGAGACCGCCGTTCGCTCGCCCCTATACTGCGCTCGCGAGCGCCCTCGATCGCTCGCGAGGAGGCCGCATGACACTGATCCACGCCGTCGCGCACCCCGGCACGATCGATGAGGCGGACGGCGATGGGCTGCTGCCGACGCTGATCGCGCTCCACGGCTACGGAGCGAACGCGCAGGATCTGCTCGGCCTCAGCCCCTATCTCGCGGGTGGGCGGCTGCTGATGGTCTGCCCCCAGGCGCCGCTGCCGATCCAGCCGGGCTTCTACGGCTTCAACTGGCACGCCTTCAGCGGCCCCGAGGGCCGCGGCTCCCCCGAGGTCGTGGAGGCTGCCACGGCAACGGTCAGCGAGTTCGTCGACTTCGCGGTCGAGGCGTACCCCGTCGACCGCGATCACGTCGCGCTGCTCGGCTTCAGCCAGGGCGGCGGCATGGCCTACCGCCTCGGCTTCCGCGAACCGGAGCGTTTCGTGGGCCTCGCGGCGCTGAGCACGAGCCTGCCCGACGACCTCTTCGCGGACGGAGAGCCACCGGGCGAGGCCGTACGTGGATTGCCGCTGCTGATCCAGCACGGAGCATCGGACGCGAGCGTGAGCGTCGACAAGGGCCGCGCCTCCCGCGACCGCCTCGCGGGGCTCGGTCTGGAGCCGGATTACCGCGAGTACTCGATGGCGCACGAGGTGGGGGCGCACAGCGCGCGCGACCTCTCGCAGTGGCTGGAGCGGGTGCTGGAGCTCGGGAGCGAGTGAGCTCGGGCATAACAAACACTATGGGCTGTAAGGGAAAAAAGCGCGCAACGTGAGCGCGCGATGTGCTAGCATCCGCGCCTCTCAAAGTTCGGGTGAACCGGTACGGCCGGTCGCTCGTACAGTTAACGCTGCATGCGGGGAGCTGCACGAGAAGGGGAGTGGGCATGGCAGAAGACAACCGAAACTGGTTCGAGGGACTCAACACCCGCCTGAGTCGCCGCACGGTGCTGAGAGGCGGCGTGATCGGCGGAGCGGGCCTTGCCGCGGCCGCGCTGATCGGCTGCGGCGACGACGACGACGAGCCGGCCGCCACGCCGGCCCCGACGCCTGCTCCGACGGTTGCGCCGACCGCCGCGCCGACGGCTACCCCGGAGGCAGCCGCGACGGAGGTGGTGGTAGAGGACGACTACGTCGGTCGTGCGGCGAACGACGGCTCGCTCTACCCGTACAACTATCCCGAGCCGGCAGGGGACCCGAAGGCAGGCGGCGTCCTCAGGATCGGGGTTTCCTGGGACCTCGGCGCGATGGACACCGCGCTGCAGAAGGCCGGTGGCAGCACCACGGTGCCGGACTGCACCTACAACAGCCTGATCGGCTTCAAGCACGGTCCGGACACCGGTAGCAAGCTCTCCGTCGAGCTGGAGCCCGAGCTGGCCCAGTCCTGGGAGTGGTCGCCGGACGGCACGCAGGTCACCTTCAACCTGGCCAGCGGCGTGAAGTTCCAGAACGTCGTGCCGCTGAACGGGCGTGACTTCTCGTCCACGGACATCCTGCAGTGGGCGGAGCGGCAGTCGACGACCGGTGTGAACACGGGCGCCTTCAGCCTGGTCACGGACATGGCGACGCCGGACGCGAACACCTTCCAGTTCACGCTCTCGGCGCCGAGCCCGGACTTCCTGATTCCGTTCGGCACGCACTTCATGAGCATCTACCCGCGTGAGCTGGTGGATCAGGAGCTGCTGGCGACGCAGGCGATCGGCACCGGGCCGCTGATCATCACCGAGATCGAGGAGGGCAGCCACGTCATCCTCGAGACGAACCCGGACTACTGGGAGAAGAACATGCACGGCCGCGAGCCGTGGCTGGACGGCCTGGAGTTACGGATCATGCGTGACTCGGCGGCGCGCATCGCTGCCTACCGCACCGGCGACCTG
>VXOS01000018.1 GCA_009839925.1 Chloroflexota bacterium | reverse complement strand
GGGCGGGGCGGCGCCGCGGGGGGGCGCGGGGGGGCGGCGGGCGCCGCCGCCCGCCCCCCCCCCCCCCCGCCCCCGGCGCGGGGGGCCCCCCCCCCCCCCCCCCCCCCCCCACGTCCGGACTGTGCTCCCCTCGCCTCGCGCTACTTCTCGATCCAGACGTCGGTGTAGCGCGTCTGGTAACCGCTGTCGCCACGGGCGGTGAAGTGCGCCTCGGCGACGTTCATGCGCGGGCTGTAGGCGCCCCAGCCGAGCTGCCAGCCGACGCTCGGCACGTACCACATCGGATCGACGAGGAAACGCTGGATGTCGCGGATCTTCTCGTTCCGCACCTCCAGGTCCAGCTCGCTGAGGATGTCGTTCACCTTGTCCACGATCACCGGATCGTGGATCTGGCTCTGGTTGCGGTTCGAGGGCAGCCGATAGTTGAGCGAGAGCAGCAGCCCCATGTCCGGCGCGACGTTGAGGATCATCGCGAGGCCACTGAAGTCGCCCTGCGTGGTCATCGGCGTGTAGACCGAGGAGTGGTCGTCGACGTTGATCTTCAGGTCGATCCCCGCCTCGCGCACGATCTGGGCGATCAGCTCACCCTCGAGCCTCCACTCCGCGCCGTACGCGCCGGTGTAGTGGAACTCCGCCGAGAAGCCGTCCGGGTAGCCGGCGGCGGCGAGCAGCTTCTTCGACTCCGCCACGTCATGGCGGATCCACTTGCCGGTCACCTCGTCCGTGCGCGGGTCGATCGACTGGCCGGGGATACCGGCCGGCATCATGTTGTGCCAGGACACCGCGTCGCTGACGTTAAAGCCCTCCGCGTCCAGCTTGGAGACGTTGTAGACCGCCTCGAGCAGCGCGTTGCGGTCCAGTGCAAGCGAGACGGCGTGGCGCACGCGGTTGTCGCTCCAGGGCGCATCGCCGTTGCCCAGCCAGGAGCGCGGCTCGCCGAAGGCGAGGTAGCTCCAGCCGAGGCGCTTGGAGGCGAAGATGAACGCCTCCGGCATGTCGTCCCGCAGCTGCAGCAACTCGTTCGCGCTGAACCTCGGGAGCTCGTCCAGGTTGCCGGCCTTGAACTGCACCAACTGGTTGGCGCTGCCGGAGATGACCGAGATCTCGATGCCGTCGACGTAAGCTCGCTCCGGTCCGCCCCACCACTCGGGGTTGCGCTTGAGCTTGTAGTTGACGCCGGGGTCCTGGCCGTCCCAGAGGAACGCCCCGGCCCCGACCATCTCGACCCCGGGATCGAAGGCGGTCCCGGCCTCGCGGGGCATGATCACCATGCTCCAGAGGTCGCCGAGGTCAAAGAGGGCGCGCGGGTTGGGGCGCGCCATCTTGATCACCGGCGTGTCCGGGTCCGGCGTCTCCACCGTGTCCACGAAGTCGAGCGAGCTCGCGTTCGGCGCACCCGACGGCAACGTGGAGTGCGGCTCCGGCCGGCCGGTGAAGCGCTGCACGGAGAACTTCACGTCCTCGGAGTCCAGCTTGCGGCTGATCGGCGCCGAGATCATCGCGTTCGGCTGCAGCGTGCCCGTGAGCTGGAGGCCGTCGGGTGTCAGCTCCCAGTCCGCCATCAGGCCGGGCTGCATCTCCGCGATCGGGTGGTCCTGGAGGGCGGCGGGCTGCTGCCGGAAGAGCGTGCCGTAGACGGCCTCGCCCATCGGCTTGCCGCGCGTGTCCATCGAGGCGTGCGGGTCAAGCTGCTGCGGGCCGGTGGAGTTGGACTGGCGGAAGATACCGCCGCTGACCGGCTCGCCGCGGTTGCCTCCGCCGAGCCGCGCCACCTCCGCGGGCGGGGCGGGGGTGGCCGTCGGCACCGGCGTCCGCTGCACGGCGGCCTGCGTCGCCGTCGCCGTTGGGACCGGGGTGGCCGCGGCCGCCGTGGGTGTGGCGGCCGGGGCCTCCGTCGCGGCCGCCGTGGCCGCCTGCGTCGCTGCCGCGGGTGCGGGTGCGTCGTCGTCATCGTCGTCGCCGCAGCCGATCAGCGCCGCCGCGGCCAGCCCGGCGCCGCCCATTGCAGCGCCGCGCAGCAGGGATCGCCGGGTGGTGAGCACCCTCATGAGCCGTGCAAGCTCGCGTTCATTATTCATGTGATGCCCCCTTTGCGGCTTCGTCCCTTGTCGTGCTCCGTTCGCCGTTCGGCTGTTGCGAGGCGGGGCGCCCTCGAGAGGCGTCCCGCCGGCGGTCAGCGGCTAGTAGTCGAGGTGGTACACGCGCGCCGCGTTGTCGTGCAGGATCTTCTGCAGCGTCTCCCTCGGCAGCGAACTGAGGTTGCGCTCGATGAAGTCCTTCGGCTTGTCCGCGACCGAGGCCGGACCCGGCGACATGCTCGTCGGATGCGGGAAGTCCGTCTCGTACAGCACGTTGTCGGGAATCATCTCGATCGTGTGCAGCGCCACCTCACGCTCGAACCAGAAGCAGGCGTAGACCTGCCGCTTGAAGTACTCGCTCGGCAGCAGGTCCATCTCCGGATGCTCGTCTCGTCCGCCGGCGTTGAGCCACTGCCAGTCGACCGCCTCGAGGACGTACGGCACCCAGCCGATCCCGCTCTCGACGGAGACGAAGTTCAGCTTCGGGTGGCGGTGACAGATGCCCGAGATCAGGATCTCCATGATCCCGTTCATGTTGTCCATGAAGAACCGCACCGTGCCCGCTGAGTAGTTCGCCTGCTGGCCGTTGCCCTCGTAGCCGCCGTGCACGTCGACCGGGTTCCCGGAGCCGATGTGGAAGTTGATGCTCAGGCCCAGATCCTCGGCCGTGTGCCACACAGGGTTCCAGTGCGGGTCGGCCAGCATCGGCGAGTCGCCGAAGAGGTGCGGCTGCTGCGGGAAGAGCACGCCCTTGTGGCCCAGCTTCGCGCAGCGCTCGATCTCCCTGACCGTCTCGTCCACGTCCCAGAAGGGCACCGCCATGATCGGCAGCAGCCGGTCCGGGTTGAGGCCGCACCACTCGTGCAGGAAGTCGTTGTAGGCGCGCACGCAGGCGAGCATCAGCTCGGGATCCTCGAGCTTGAGGAAGTTCTGGTTCCCGAAGCCCGCCACGTTCGGATAGATGACGTGGGCGTACATCCCGTACTCGTCCATGCGCTCCAGGCGCTTCTCCGCGTCATAGGCGCCCGGGTCGAAGTCCTCGATCGTCGAGGGGTGGGCCGGCGGCCACTCGCGCCAGCCGGCCATCGTCGTGATGCCGATCGGCGAGGACGGCTGGCCGTTGAGGATCCAGATGTCGCGCGGCATGTCCGGATCCGCGCTCGGATCCCAGTGCCTCGCCGTGTCCCAGGGGATGGTGCGCACGTGGGGCACCATGTCGCCCCACCGCTTGGTCGAAACGCGCGAGGTGAAGAGGTCGTAGGGCTCCGTCACGTGCGTGTCAACGTCGATGACCTTGATTTCGTCGGTGATCATGCTGCCTCCAGCGCGAGGCCGGCACCGGGGGAAGGTCAGCCTCGCAAGCGCGCCGGACCGGGGAGCAGGTCCGCTGGGTGGATGGTGGCGGGCCACGCTGAGAGCGCCGCGTTCCCCCTCGCACTATCACTCACGCTATACAACTATTGTGACTATAGGTCGGGGCGCACGGTTGTCAAGGAAGCCGCCAGAGGCACGCGTCGACGGCGTCGCCGGGCCGGGCGAAGGGTTCAGGCAGGCGGTCGGGTGTCTAACCCGGTGTGTTGTCGTACCCCGCCGTGATCGGTTGATCCGTGCGCTGGCCGCTGCTGCCCGTCGGGCTGAAGCGCTCGACCACCTCGCCGAGCTCGCCTCGCCCCGCCGCCGCGGGCACCTCGGCCGGCTGTCCGGGCAGCGAGGCGACGTGCAGCGTCTGCGTGGGGAAGGCGAACTCCACGCCCAGCTCCTCGGCCAGCCGCATGATGTCGAGGTTCAGCACGTGCCGCGTGCGCAGCTCGGCGTTCCAGTCCGGCGCGGTGATGAAGCAGTAGACGAGGATCTCGAGCGACGTCGCGCCGAAGTCGACGAACTCGACGATGTAGTAGTCCTTGCGCATGTCCGGGTTGGCGCGGACCAGCGCGCGGATGCCCTCGGTGAAGGCCTGCAGCTGGTCGGGCGTGGTGTGGTAGGCGACGCCGAGGGTGGTCTTGTAGCGCCGCCACTGCCGCAGGCCCATGTTGTCCACGGAGGTGTCGACGATGCGCGCGTTCGGGACGGTCACGACCGAGTTGTAGAAGGTCCGTACCCGCGACGAGCGGAATCCCACGTGCTCGACCGTGCCCTCGAGGTCACCGACGACCACCCAGTCGCCGACTTGGAACGGGCGGTCGGCGAAGATCGTGACGCCTCCGAGGAGGTTGCGGAACGTGTCCTGCGCGGCGAGCGCCACCGCGAGCCCGCCGAGACCAAGCCCGGCGACCAGCGAGGTCACGTTCACGCCGAGGTTGCCGAGGATGAAGAGCACGCCGATGACGAGCGTGGCCACCTTGAGGGCCGTGTTGGTGATCGGCACGAGCTGATCGTCGAGGCGGCTCTCGGTCAGCTCCGCGCGCCGCTCGAGCACGTCCGTGAAGATGTCGACGCCACGGAAGCCGAGCAGCACGAGCGCGCCGGCGCCGAGCAGGCTCGCGAGTTGCTCGATGATGTTCTCGACTGCAATGGGGAAGTCGAGGGCGGGGAAGCCCAGCAGGAGCGTGATCGCGACGGCCAGCGCCCAGAGCGCGCGTCCCAGCCGCCCCCGCTCCTCGTCCCAGAACCGGCGGTCGTCGTCGTCGAAGCGCGTCCGCACGTAGAGCTTGAGCACCTGGTTGACGACCACGTAGGTGAGCACGGAGACCGCGACCAGGATGGCGAGCCCGAGGTACTGCTCGACCTCGATCCCGAGGTAGCTGTCCTGGAACCAGGCGGGTGCGAGGAAGGGCACGGCAACCTCCGGCGTGCTCAGCCTATCATTCGATGAGGTGCATGCGCACCTTCGCAGATTCGCGGTGGCCGGGCGGGAAGCACCGACCCGCTATGATCGCGCTCGCCATGCGAGTCGACACGAGTCCGCACCGTGTGAGGAAGGCCTGATCCCGTGAGCGCTCCCCTGCGCGTACTGACTTGGATGCCGCCCGAGATGACCGAGCGCGTGGCGCGCGAGGTCGAGGGCGTCGAACTGATCCACATTCCGGCGCGCGGACCGTTCCCCGAGGACGCGAACGGCGACGTGCTGCTGGTCGGCGCGCGCAGCGTGCCGGTAATGGAGGAGGCGCTGAGCAGCGGCGTCCGCTGGATCCACATCTACGGCACCGGCGTCGACGGCTTCCCGATCGAGCAGCTCGAGGACGGCCAGATCCTCAGTTGCTCGCGCGGAGCGAGCGGCGTGCCGATCGCCGAGTGGGTGATGGCGACGCTGCTCGCCTTCGAGAAGCGGCTGGAGGAGACGGCGATCCACGAGCCCTGGGATCGCCGCCGCGACCCCGGGCTGGGCACGCTGTCCGGGAAGACGCTCGGCCTCGTGGGGCTGGGCGGCATCGGCGCCGCGCTCGCGGTGCGGGCGCTGCCGTTCGGGATGCGGGTGCTCGCCCTGCGCCGCCATCCTCGGCCGAGCGAGGTGCCCGGCGTCGAGATCGCCAGCGACCTCGGCGAACTGCTCGCCGCCGCGGACCACCTGGTGCTCGCCGCCCCGGCGACCGCCGCGACCCAGCACCTGATCGACCGGGACGCCCTCGCGCAGGTGAAGCCGGGCGTCCACCTGGTCAACGTCGCGCGCGGCTCGCTGGTCGACAACGAGGCGCTGCGGGAGGCGCTGGACGACGGACGCGTCGCGACGGCCTCGCTCGACACGATCGAGCCGGAGCCGCTGCCGGAAGGCCACTGGCTCTACTCACACCCGCGGGTGCGGGTGACCCCCCACCTCTCGTGGAGCATGCCGGCCGGTCGCGATCGGATCGTCGACATCTTCATCGCGAACCTGCGCCACTACATGGCGGGCGAACCCCTCGAGGGCGTCGTGGACGTCGAGGAGGGCTACTAGGCCCTCAGCCCGCGCGCAGGTAGCGAGCGGCAGCGCTCGCGGCCGAGACAGCCTCGCCAACAGCTTCGGCCACATGGCCGCCGTAGCCGCGGCGCACTGCGCCGGCGGCGAAGACACCCGGCAGCGAGCTTGCGTACTCCGCATCGGTGAGGACGTAGCCGTCCTCGCACGCCACCTCGGCAGGCAGGAACTCGCTGTTCGGGATGGAGCCGATGAACGGGAAGACGGCCTCGCAGGCCAGCTCGCGGACGCCGCCGTCCCGGACGCCGCGCAGCCGCACGCCCTCGACCGCGCCGCTGCCGAGGACTTCGTCGACGACGCTGCTCCAGACGAACTCGACGTTGTCGAGGCGGGAGAGCCGGTTCACGTAGTCCGGCTTCGCCCGTAGCGGGCTGCGGGCGACGACGTAGACCCGGCGGCAGAGTCCGGCGAGGACCAGCGCTTCCTGCGCCGCGGCGTCCCCACCCCCGACGACGGCGACGTCCTCGCCCCGGTACAGGTGGCCGTCGCACCAGGCGCACTGCGAGACGCCCTTGCCCAGCAATGTGTCTTCACCGGGCACGCCCAGCCGCTTGAGCCGTGCGCCCGAGGCGACGACAACGGCGCGGGCTCGATGCCGCTCGCCCGCGGCGAGACCGACAAGGCCCCCACCCCCAACGGCGAGCGACTCGATGGGTGCCTGGTGGAACGCGACGCCAAGCGAGCGGCAGCGCTCGACGAGGTCCACGGCGAGGTCAATGCCGGAGAGCGCGCCGACGGCCGGGTAGCCGTCGAGTTGCTCGACAGTGGCGATCTGCCCGCCGAACAGCGGCTCGCCCTCGATCAGCGCGGTGCTGAGGCCGGAGCGGGCGGCGTGGTGCGCGGCGGTGAGGCCGGTGACGCCGCCGCCGATGACGAGGACGTCGTACCTGCCGTGGCGGCGGCTCACCATGGTTGGGCGCTTCCGCTGGTCAGCGCGTCCGCGCCTCGGCGAGCCGCGCGTCCCAGTCGGCGGGGAGCTCGATCTGCTTCGCCACCGGGTAGCCGAGCCTGCCGTTGTGCGCGAAGGTGCTGGCGTTGTTGCGCAGCGGGTCGCCCGCGACCGCGATCATGAAGTCGTCGGGCTCGAAGACGATCGGCACCAGCCGGTTCGGGTCGTCCGACTCGAGGAACACGCGCGGGATCTTGCCGAGATTGACCTCGGCCTCGAGCGAGCGGATGACGTGGTCGGTCCAGTCGCCGAGGTAGCGCTCGAACTCCCAGGCAGGCAGCCGCGCGTGGTCGAAGAGGTACTGCTTCACGTCCTGCTTGCTCCAGCCGGCCTTCGCAATCGTCTGCGCGAGGATCGGGCTGAGCACCAGCAGCGGGCGGAGCGAACCCATGGACTTGCCGACGGTGAAGATCAGCTGCCAGGTGTTCTGCTTGAGCACCGCGTCCGCGATGTAGGGCAGCACGCGCTCCGGCGTGTCGCCGTAGACCGAGGCCATCATGTCGCCGCCGGTGTAGCGGGCGATGGTGACGGTGTTGTCGCCAACCTCGAAGCCGAACTCGGCGCTGGTGGGCGGCCAGCCGATCGCGGCGAGGACGTCCTCGTTCTCCGCGAGCACGACGCGCCAAGTGTTGCCGAAGGTGGCCTTGTCGTTCTTGTGCAGCAGAAAACCGGCGACGTTGCGCAGGTAGAGACGCCAGAAGCGTCCGACCGAGCTGTTCGGCATGAAGCCGTCGCGGAGCACGCCCTGCTCGTAGTTGAAACCGAGCTCCTTGATGATCGGCCCGTTGAGCGTGATCAGCGTCTCCGCTCCGGGCGTGTTGCCGCTGTGCTCCACCCCGTACTCGGGATCGGCCATCGCCTCGGCGAGGGCGACCAGCACCGGCATGTACTCGGGCCGGCAGCCCGCCATCACGCCGTTGACCGCGATGCTCCAGATCGTGACCGCGCGGTTGTCCGCGAGGATCACGCCGATCACCTCGTCCGGGTCGCGGTCGGTGAACGCGAGGAACTCCTCAACCTTCTCGACGGTCGGCGGGACGATCGGCAGGCCGTCGGTCCACTCGCACTCGTAGAAGTGGCGGTTGACCTCGTCGAAGCTGCCCTCGAAGACGATCTCGCGCGGCGAGGGCTCGTCGAACGCCGGTGCGTCCTCGGGGGACTCGAGGAGGTTGGCGACGACGGCGTCCAGAGTCACGTCGAGGACGTGTTGCTTCATTTCCTCGTCGCTCTGGTTGCCGACGTGGCCGGGCACCAGCGCGAGCGGCAGGTTCGGCAGCCCGAGGCCGGCCGAGGTCGTGCCGGCCTGGCCGATGAAGCCCTCGCAGACGAGCGAGGAGGTCGGCACGCCGGCCAGCTCGCACGCCGCACTTGCCCGCATCACGGCGGGCGTGCAGCTGCCTCAGCAGCCCATCCCGGAGATGGCGGCGTCGACCCCCAGCTCCTTGAAGCGCTGCGGCAGCGAGGCGAGAATCTCGCGCTCCTCGGCGCCGTGCGTCGAGCCGAACTCACGCCAGCTCACGAAGCGCACGCCCGGATAGCGAGCCTCAAGCTGCGGTTCGAGCAGGTCGAAGACCTCGTCGCCGCGGTACACGTAGTCCCAGAGCTGCGCGATCGTCTTGCCGGCCAGGGTGTCCAGCCGCGGCGCGAGCGGCATCGGCTGGAGCTGCCGCTTGCTGCGCGGCCAGACCACCCGGTAGTGGCCGCCGTCGTTGCTGTTCGTCATGGCTTCGGCTCCCTCGAGGCCGGCGCTGGCGCGCGGGTCGTGCGCGCTACTCGCTCAGTTCGTCCCGTACGGCGCCCTGATCGGGGTGCATCCACTCGCCCTCGTAGCGGCGGTGCGCGAACTTCCACTCCCCGTCCACCCTGCGCAGGTGGTCGAAGTAGCGGCCCGCGAGGCGGAAGACCCCGTCCGACATCCCCCACGCGGCGATGTAGCACTCGACGCGCGCCTCGTCCGGCGCGCCCTCGACGGCCTCGATGGCGAGGCTGTTCGTCCAGTGGCGGTAGTCGTCACCGGTCACCTCGAAGAGGCGGCGCATGTACGTCTCGAGGCCTTCACGACCCTCGTGGCGGAACGCCCAGTCCGGGCCGATCAGCTCGAGCACGCCGTCCTCGGTGAACATCGCGGCCGTGCGCTCCGCCTCGCGGCGGTCGTAGGCGAGGTTCTGCCGCGCGAACAGGTCGCGGATCGCCTCGCGGTCCTCGAGCGTGAGCGCCATCGCTACCTCCTCGCCTGCGGGCGACCCTGTCGGTGACTCGGCCAGCATACTGCCCGGCGCGCGGCGGTGAGCGCGAATCACGGATGTGGCGCCGCCGGTCGCCTGCCCGCTAGCATGCGCTCCCCGCAAACGAGCCGCGCACGCGGCGGAAGGGCCGTCCCCATGCCAGACGAGAACCGGGAAAGCCAGTACTCGATCCGCTACACGAACCCGATCTACGGCGAGGAGGAGATCGCCGCCGTCGTCGAGGCGCTTCGCACCGAGCCCGAGCTGCAGGTGGGCCCGCGCGTGCGCGAGATGGAGAGCCGCGTCGCAGCGATGTTCGACAAGAAGTACGGCGTGATGACGAACTCCGGCACCTCGGCGCTGTACCTCGCCGTCGAGCTGCTCGACCTGCCGCCGGGGAGCGAGATCATCACCTCGATCATCAGCTTCTCCGCCACGTTCGCGCCGATCGTGCGCGGCGGGCACGTCGCCTCCTACGTGGACGTCGAGTTCGACACCTACAACATCGACGTCGACAAGATCGAGGAGATGATCACGCCCAACACGCGGGCGATGCTGATCCCGAACCTGATCGGCAACGCGCCGGACTGGGAAAAGATCCGCGAGATCGCGGACCGTCACGACCTCAAGGTGGTGGAGGACTCGGCGGACACGCTCGGCGCCGAGCTGCGCGGCAAGACGACCGGCACCTGGACCGACATCAGCATGACGAGCTTCGCCCGCTCGCACATCATCACCAGCGGGGGCAGCGGCGGCCTCGTCGCCGTCAACAGCGAGGAGGAGTGGGACCGCGCGCTGCTGCTGCGCCGCTGGGGCCGCACCTCCGAGGTGCAGATGTTCGGCTCGAAGCAGGGCTCCGGCGACCGCTTCGAGGCCGTGATCGACGGCATCCCCTACGACACCTACTTCATCTTCGACGAGGTCGGCTGGAACTTCGAGCCCTCGGAGATGCACGCCGCGTTCGGCCTCGTGCAGCTCGAACGACTCGATGAGTTCTACCAGGCGCGCAAGCGGCGCTTCGACATGCACACGGACTTCTTCAACCTCGAGCGCATCCGGGAGCGCTTCGTCCCGGCGCGCCAGCTGGAGGATCTCAAGACCAGCTGGATCTCCTACCCGCTGATGATCCGCGAGGACGCGGGCTTCAGCCGCGCCGAGTTCCAGCAGTACATGGAGGCGAACGGCGTCCAGACTCGCATGGTCTGGTCCGGCAACATCCTCCGCCAACCGGCGTTCAAGGACACCCCGCACAAGGCCGCCCCCGAGGGCTACCCGAACGCCGATCGGGTGATGGAATACGGCTTGATCCTGCCGATGAGCCACGCCGTGCCGACGGACGACATCGAGCAGATCCACGGGCTCATCGACGAGTACGTCCGAACGCGCTGAGCTCCCCGCGCCTCGCGCGCGCAGGAACCGAATCGAGGGGAACGATGGCGTACGGGGACACCGAGCACGACGAGGCGCTGCGGACCGCCTGGCACGCCTTCTGCGATCGCCTCAAGGACGTGGGGGAGCTGGTCTTCGCGGACCCCGCGCCGGCGACGCCCCTCGAGCGCGCCGTCGGGCTCCAGTACGTCGCGCGCAACATCTCGGCGGGGCTCGAGATCGGGCTCGAGCACGCGGATCCGCTCTACCCGCAGCTCTTCCGCATGATGGCGCCGAACCGCAAGCGTGGCGGCGACAACCCGGACTGCGTCTACTTCCTGGGGATCATCGACGGCAGCGAGACCTACCGCCTGGTCGGGAATCGCGGCAGCGCGCACTTCATCGCCTTCTCCGCGGTTCGGCCGCTGGAGACCATTCCGGAGGGGGAGGCGGCCGAGGTCGGGCGGCTGCTCGGCGACGAACTGGAGACGGAGTGGGACGGGAGCTTCGTCGTGACGGTCAGCCCCGACCCTCACCCCGGCAACTGGGTCCGCACGACTCCCGAGGTCGACAAGGTCTGGGTCCGGCAGTTCTTCGGCGACTGGAATCGCGAGCAGCCGATGGACGTGCGGATCGAGCGCGTCGGCGCGGAGGGCCCTCCGCCGCGGCTCACGCCGGAGCGCCTCGCCGCCGGCCTCGAGGCCGCCGTCGACGAGCTGCACGAGACCGTCGACTACTGGCGGGGCTGGCAGGAGCACTACCGCGCGCAGCCCAACCGCTTCCTCGAGTCTCCGACCGCACGCAAGCTGGGCGCCGCGCCCGGCGGCCTGCCGCAGCACGTCTACTTCATGGTGCAGCCGGACGAGGCGCTGCTGATCGAGTTCACGCCGCCGGAGTGCTCCTACTGGAACTTCGAGCTGAACACCTACTGGATGACCTCGATCGACTATCGCTACCACCTCTCCAGCATCAACGGCTCGCAGGCCGTGCTGGAGGAGGACGGCTCCGTGATCCTCGTCGTCGCGCACGACGACCCGGGGGTCCCCAACTGGCTGGCTACGGACGGGCACTGCGAGGGGCACATCGGCCTGCGCTGGATGCAGGCCGATTCACAGCCCACCCCCGCCACGAGGCTGGTCAAGCTCGCAGACCTGCCCGCGGCCCTCCCGCCCGGAGCGCGGCGCATCGACGAGGCGGGGCGGCGGGAGCAGCTGCGGCTGCGGCGCATCGGCGTGGATCGGCGCTTCCGGATCTAGCCGCCGGCGCGGCCCCATCCGCGAATGCCCGCCGTGGCCGCGTGGTACCGTCGCCGCACTCGGTTCGGGAGGACTGCGGCATGGACGATCTCCGAGGCAAGGTCGCCGTCGTCACGGGCGGCGGAAGCGGAATCGGGCGCGGGATCGCTGAGGCGCTCGCCGATGCAGGCGCGCGCCTCGTCATCGCCGACATCGAGGGGTTGGCGGCCGAGGCAGTCGCAGCCCTGATCAGGAACGCGGGCCACCCGGCGATCGCGCGCCGCACCGACGTGACCGATGCCGGCGACCTCGAGAGCCTCGCCGAGGCCACGATCGAGGCGTTCGGCTCCGTGCACGTGCTGGTGAACAACGCCGGCGTGATGACGCTGGGGCCGCTGGATGAGGCAACCGAGGCGGACTGGTCCTGGCTCTTCGAGGTGAACGTGCACGGCATGGTGCGCGGCGTGCGCGCATTCCTGCCGCAGCTGCGCGCCAACGCGCCCGCGCACATCGTGAACACGATCTCGATGGCTTCCCTCGGGCCGAGGCTGGACGGGGAAATGGGCATCTACACCGCCTCGAAGGGGGCCGCGCTCGGGTTCACGGAGGTGCTGCGCGCGGAACTGGCAGGCGACGGGATCGGCGTCACGGCGGTCTGCCCCGGCCCGGTGAGCACGCGCCTCTACGAGGCCGAGCGGAACCGCCACGAGCGCTTCGGCGCAGGCAGGGGGATGGACACGCCCGCGCGGGCCCATCGGCAGCAACCGGACGAGGTCGGCGCGATGGTCGTCGACGCGATCCGCCGCAACGCCGGCTACGTGTTCACGGACCTCGACTCGCGCGGACGGATCGAGGAGCGCGCTGCACGAATCAACGAGGGGCTGGACTACCTCGAGCAGAGCAGCGCGTAGCGCCGGGCTTGGCGCGGGACGCTGAACGGGGGCCGGCCATCGACGCGCGCGAGCGAGGCCGGCTGCGGACGTTCCGTTCGCTGGACGACCGCAACTTCCGCTGGTTCCTGACCTCGATCTTCTCGGGGTTCACCTCGAATGACATGCAGCAGTTCCTGCGGGGCTGGCTGGTCTTCGAGCTGACGGATTCCTACGCCGCGCTCGGCTTGATGTCGTTGCTCAACGGCATGACGGGGCTGCTGCTGGCGCTGGTCGGCGGGGTGGTGGCGGACCTCGTGAAGCAGCGCAAGTACGTCGTGCAGATCGGGCAGGGTCTGAGCGGGCTGAACGCGCTGGTGCTCGCGCTGCTGGTGTTCAGCGACCTGCTACGCGTGGAGCACGTGCTGATCGCCGCCGCAATCCACGGCGGATCGAACAACCTCACGATGCCCTCGAGGCAGGCACTGACGCCCGACGTCGTGGGGCCCGCGCGGTTGATGAACGCGATGGGCCTCTACAGCACGAGCCAGAACGCGGCGAAGCTGCTGATGCCCGGCCTGGCCGGCGGCATGGTGGGCGCGCTCAGCGACCCGGGCACGATCGGCGGCGCGGCCTACGTCTACGTGCTGATCTTCGTCATCTACACGTTCTCCGTCGCCACCATGTTCCCCGTGCGCGTCCCGGATCGATCGCCGGGGGAGCGCTCCTTCGCCTCGCTGCGCGGCGACCTCGCCGACGGCTTCCGCTTCGTGGCCGGACACCGGCCGCTCGCGGTGCTGCTGATCTGCAACCCGATCTTCGCGCTGCTGGGGCTTGGCCACTTCGTGTTGCTGCCCGGCTTCGCGAAGGAGGTGCTCGACGCGGGCCCGGCGCAGCTCGGGCTGCTGACCAGCGTCTCGGGCGTGGGCGCGGTGGTGGGATCGCTGGTGGTGGCCTCGCTGCCGGGCCGGCGCCGGGGCACGCTGATGCTGGCGAGCTCGGTCCTGCTCGGCGGCTCGCTCGTCGCCTTCGCCGCCTCCACCTCGTACTGGCTCTCGCTGCTGCTCATCCTCTTCGTGGGGTTCGGGCAGGCAGGGTACCTCGGGCTGATGAACGTGCTCGTGCAGGTACTCGCCGGCAACACGCACCGCGGGCGAGTGATGAGCATCTACATGATGGAGTTCAACATCACGCAGCTGATGCTCTTCGGGGTCGGCATCGTGACCAGCATCTACGGCCCGCAGGCCACGTTCGCCGCCGTTGGAGCGTCGCTCGTTGCGCTCTCGCTCGTGCTGCTGGCGCGATCGCCGACGCTGCGCGGGATCGAGTAGGCGGGCGCCTCGCTCACGCGCCGTTGCGCCGAGGCACCTCGAGCTGCTCCATGACCTGCTCGAAGACCGGATACTCCTGCGCGCCGACCACGGCGTCGCGCTCGTTGAAGATGAAGGTCGGCACGCCGCGCACCCCGATCTCGCGCGCGATCGTGATGCGCTCGTCCACCTGCGCGCGGTAGCGTCCCTCGCTCAGCACCGCGCGCAGCTCGTCGCGGTCGAGCCCCTGCTCGCCGCCGATCTCGATCAGCGTCTCGAGGTCGCCGATGTTCGCCTCGCCCTCGAAGTGCGCGGCGAAGAGCGCGCGGTGCAGGCCGTCGCCGTCGTGGCCGATCTCCTGCGCGTACTCGGCGGTCTCGAGGGCGAGATGCGAGTTCGGCGTGAACCGCCGCCCGCGCCGGAAGGTGATGCCGACACGCTCGCCCCGCAGCTCCAGCTGGGTCGGCGGGTCGTCCGGCTTCGTGCGCGGCTCGCGCTCACGGCCCTCGGGAGGAATCGAGGCGTCGAGCAGGTAGGGCCACCAGTGGACCTCCAACTCGTACTCGCGCCGCAGCTTCTCGACCTCCACGAGGCCGACGTAGCACCACGGTCAGATGAAGTCGCTGACGATGATCAGAGAGGTCATGCCGTCCTGCCCTCGCATCCCGGGCGGCGCACCCTGCCCTCAGTATGACGCCTGCGCGCTCGCCCGGCAGCGCGACCGGCCGCGCTGCTACCATCCCCGCCCCGCCGTCACGGCAACGAAGGGAGCGAGGGCACATGAAGTTCGGGCTGTTCCTCATCGAGTCGCCGCACCGCGCGCACGTCGGCCCCAGCGGACGCCACGCCGAGCCAGGCCAGGGCGCCGCCCTCACCTCGCCCGACTACCTCGGGGGCCTCGCCCGCTTCGCCGAGGAGGTCGGCTTCGACTTCGTTTCCTTCCCGGAGCACGTCGTGCTGCCCGTGGACTACGAATCGCGCTACCCCTACCAGCAGTACGAGGGCGGCGATTTCAAGCGCTACCCCTACGACGAGACGGCGTTCCCCGAGCCGGTCACCGCCCTCACCTTCGTCGCCGCCGTCACCGAGCGGCTGGAGCTCGGCACCTCGGTGCTGATCCTGCCGCAGCGCAACCCGGTGATCCTCGCCAAGCAGCTCGCGACGCTCGACGCGCTCTCGCGGGGGCGCGTCAGCCTGACGGCCGGTATCGGCTGGCTGCGCGAGGAGTTCGCGGCGATCGGGGCGCCCTGGGAGCGGCGCGGGCGGCGCGCGGACGAGTACATCCAGGCGCTGCGCACGCTCTGGCGCGACGAGGTGTCGACGTTCCGGGGCGAGACGGTCTCCTTCGAGCGCATCCGCTGCCTCCCGAAGCCCGCGCAAGCGGGCGGGGGGGCGGCGGGAAGCGAGAGGGGCCGCCGACGGCGCGCGCGGGGGGGGGGGGGGGGGGGGG
>VXOS01000068.1 GCA_009839925.1 Chloroflexota bacterium | reverse complement strand
CCAGCCGCGCGCGCCCGGTCGCGACCCCCGCGCCGACTGCCGCCCCCGCAGCGCCGGATGCGCCGCCACCGCCCCGGGACACGACCTTCAGAAACTACGGACGCACGCCGTTTGTCGATGCAGCGACGGACGCCGTCTCCACGTTCAGCCTCGACACGGATCGCACGTCCTACTTCCTCGCGCTCAACTGGGCGCGGAACGGCTTCGAGGTGGAGCCGGACTCGGTGCGCGCGGAGGAGTGGATCAACGCATTCGCCTACAACTACGGCGCACCGCCGGACGAGCGCAGCTTCGCGATCACTGCCGACATCTTCGAGCACCCCCTCGGGGAGGGCCGGCACATCGCCCGCATCGGCCTGCAGGCGCCGAAGGTTCCGGACAACACGCCGCTCAACGTGACACTGGTGCTGGACGCATCGGGCTCGATGCGGGAGGGGGACCGCGTTGCGATCGCGCGCGAGGCGGCGGAGACGATCCGCCGCAGCCTCGGCTCGCGCGACCGCATCGCCGTCGTGCACTTCACCACCGACGTCATCAGCTCGCTGACCGTCGAGCACCGCAGCCCCGACGACGACGCCGTCTCGCGCTCGATCGACCGGCTCGAGCCGCATGGCAGCACGAACGTGCAGGCCGGGCTCAACCTGGCAGTGCAGCTCGCCGACGCCGCGCGTCGCGAGCGGCCGGAGGCCTTCAACTACATCATCCTGATGTCCGACGGCGTCGCGAACGTGGATGCGACGAACCCGTTCGTGATCCTCGAGTCGGCCCCGGACTACGACAGCAGGAACCCGCTGCGGCTGATCACGATCGGCGTCGGGATCGAGAACTACAACGACTACCTGCTCGAGCAACTGGCGCAGCACGGCAACGGCTGGTACCGCTACCTCGATGACACGGCGCAGGCCCGGTCGACCTTCAGCCGCGAGAACTGGCTGGCGCTCTCGACGCCGTTCGCCGACCAGGCGCGCGCGCAGGTGACGTGGGATCCGAGGCAGGTCCAGGCCTGGCGCATCATCGGCTACGAGAACCGCGTCACGCCGGACCACACCTTCGAGCAGAACCGCCGCGAGTTCGCGGAGCTGCCCTCCGGGGCCGCGACGACGGTTTTCTACGAGCTGGTGCTGCAGAACTCGGCGCGCTTCCGCTCGACCGTGCTGGGCGAGGTCGAGTTGCGTTGGGTCGAGCCGAGCTCCGGCGTCACGCTCGGCCAGCGGTTGGATGTGGCGGGTCGCCCCGACGCGCCGTTCGACGCCGCCGACCGCTACTTCCGCCTCGGGGCCATCGTGGGGCTCGCCGCCGACCGCTACAGCGCGCTCTCGCCGCAGGTCGAGAACGCCGAGGTCGACATCGTCGGCATTCACGCCGACCTCGTCGCGCTGCTGGACGAGTTCTACGTGCTGGAGGAGCGCCTTGCTTCGCTCCAGGCGTACCGCGACTTCCGCTTCCTGCTGGAGCAGTTGACGGCGGCCGCGGCGGGGCTAGCGCCTGCCTCGGGCTACAGCCAGTGACGTAGCCGCTCGAACGCCACTGGCTGAGGCGTACGCCGCCGGCCGCGCTGGTGACGACCCGCCAACACCAGCGCGGCCGGTGCGCGTACTCCCCTGTGGGATCCCCGCTGGGTCCGGCCGCGCTCAGTCCGCCGCGATCGCCCCGCGCAGCTCCGCGGCCACGCGCAGCGCGCGCGCCGCCTGCTCCGAGGCCTGACGCGCGCTGTCGCCGGTGTAGCGCACGGGGTCCAGCAGCTCCGCCAGTCGCTCCGCGCTCAGCCGCGCGGCGATCTCCTCGTCGCCGGCCAGCAGCGAGGCGAACGACTCCCCGCTGGTGGCGGCCTCCTGCGCCGCCTCGTAGATGGCGTCGTGCGCGCGCTGCCGCCCGATCTCGCGCCCCAGCTCGAGCATCAGGCTCTCCGCCATGATCAGCCCGCCCGAGAGTTCGAGGTTCTCCCGCATCCGCTCCGGGAAGACGCGCAGCCCCTCGGCCACGTCGAGCAGCCGCACGAGGATGTCGCCGGTCAGCTCGACCGCCTGCCGCAGTGCGCGGTCGATCATCATCGAACGGCTGCCGTCGGCCTCGTGGTCGCCGAGCATCGCCTCGAGGGCGAGCGGGACCAGCGATCGCAGGTGCGTCTCGTCCGCGACGATGTCCTGGCAGAGCTTCGGGTTGCGCTTCTGCGGCATCGTGCTGCTGCCCACCGTGCCGGGCGGCACGGGTTCCTCGACCTCCCCGAACTCCTCCGCCATGAGGGTGCGCACCTCGCGCGCGGCCTTCCCGCAGCTCGTGCCGAGCATGGCGAGGGCGAGGACGTACTCGGTCAGGTGGTCGTAGATCGTGCGGCCGGGCAGCGGCATCGAGCCGAGCCCGAGCAGCTCGCCCATCCGCCGCTGCAGCGCGGAGGCGTGGCCCTCGAACGAGGCGGCCGTGCCCGCGCCGCCGCCGAGCATCGCGACGAAGGTCCGCGGCTCCAGCTGCCGCAGCCGCTCCGCGTGGCGGCACAGCTCGTCGATCCAGACCGCGACCTTCGCCCCGAACGTCGAGGGCACCGCGTGCTGCCCGTGCGTGCGCCCCGCGATCGCGTCGTCCTTCGTGCGCTCGGCGAGTGACGCGAACGCCTCGAGCAGGTCCGCGAGCTCCCCGAGGACGATGCGGTGCGCCTTCCGCAGCTGCAGGATGCTGCCCGTCTGGATGATGTTCTGCGTCGTCGCGCCCCAGTGGGCGTAGCCGCCGGCATCGCCCTCGCAGAGCCGGTCGAGCTCCCAGACGAGCGGCACCAGGCCGTGCCCGGTGACGCGCAGCCCCTCGGTGACGCGCTCGAGGTCGAACAGCTCGAGCCGTGCCTTGCGCTCGATCTCCGCCGCGGCCGCCTCGGGAATCATCCCGATCTCCGCCTGCGCGCGGGCCAGCGCAACCTCGACATCGAGCCAGGCCTGCCAGCGCGCCTCCTGCGCGAACAGCGCGCGGATCCCGGGGTCGCGGACGCGCAGCGCGGTCGGTCGTTCTCCGCTCATCGTGTGCTCCTCGCACGCGCGGCGATGCTACGCGATCGGTCGCGCCGGCCGGGCGGCCACGCGCTACGCTGCGCGCGACGCCGGCCTCGCGACGGCCGGCGCCCGGACGGAGACGCGATGCGACTCGCCCTGGGTCCCGCAGGCGACCTCGTGCGCGGCCGGATCTTCTACGGCTGGTACATCGCGCTCGCGGGGGCCTTCACCAGCTTCTTCACCTTCGGCGTCGTCGGGTTCGGCTTCGGAGTCTTCATCGAGCCGATCCGCGAGGAGACCGGCTGGAGCCTGGCGGCGATCTCGGTCGGGTTCTCGCTGCGCAGCTTCGAGCACGGGCTGCTCGCCCCCGTCACCGGTGCGCTCGTCGACCGCCTCGGGGCGCGGCGGATGGCGATCACCGGCGTGCTGATCGTCGGTGTCGGGCTGCTGCTCTTCTCCCAGGCACGCGTGCTCTGGGTCTACTACCTCGCGAGCCTCGTGGTCGGCTCGGGCGAGAGCCTCGGCTCGTCGACGGCGTACTCGGCGTCGTTGATGCGCTGGTTCGACCGCAAGCGAGGGCAGGCGCTCGGGCTGCTCGCCTCGGCGCGCGGCGCGGGCTACTTCATGGTCCCGGTGCTGGCGGTGCTGATCGCCGCATTTGGCTGGCGTTCGACGTTGGTGGTAGCCGCGCTCGTCATCGTAAGTGTGGGGCTGCCGCTCTCCTTCGTGCTGCGCAACCGCCCCGAGGCGTACGGCTACCGGCCGGACGGCGCCGCGGCGCCGGCCACCCCGGCAGCCTCGGCCAGCGATTCGCTGGGCGACGGAATGACGGTCGCCCAGGCGTTGCGCACGCCGGCGTTCTACCTGCTCGGCGCGGCCACTGCGATCGGTGGGGCGACGCAGATCAGCTGGATCGTGCACCAGGTGCCGCACCTCCAGAACGTCGGCTTCACGCTGCAGGGCGCGGCGCTGATCACCGGCGCGTACGGCCTGTTCCAGGTGCCGCTGCGCTTCATCTGCGGGTGGTTCGGCGACATCATCGGACGGCGCCGGCTCTACGTGATCGCCTACCTCCTGCAGTCCCTCGGGATGCTGATCTTCGCCTGGCTCTCGCCGGATCGGATGTGGCTGCTGCCGGCCTACTTCCTCACCTTCCCGTTCGCGCACGCCGCCTGGGTGGCGATGTTCATGACGCTGATCGCCGACTACTTCGGCACCCGCTACTTCGCCACGATTCGCGGCCTGACCTCGACGATGATGATGCCGCTCGGCTTCGCCACGCCGATCATCGCCGGCTGGACGTTCGACGAGCTGGGGAGCTACCGCCTCGTCTTCACCTGCTACGCGCTGATCACTCTCAGCGGGGCCGTCCTGCTGCTGCTGATCCGGCGGCCAACCTGGGCGCAGCTCGCCTCGCGCTGACGCGCTCTTGCGCGGCTCCCGGGGCCACGAGGGCGGCCTGCGGTACCCTGCGCGACGCTGTCACGTACCACCTGCATGAAACGGGGCAATGACGATGGACCAACGGCGCGTGCTGGTCACGGGGCTCGGCGGCGCGGTCGGCGCGGGGATCCGTCCCGCCCTCGAGGAGCGCTACGAGGTCGTCGCGCTCTCGCGTGGCGGAGTCGAGGGCCTGCCCCCGGAGCGGAACATCCGGGCCGACATCGCGGTGCTGGAGGAGATCGAGCCGGCCTTCGAGGGCGTCGACACGGTTGTGCACCTCGCCGCCTACGGCGGGGTGAACTCGCCACGCGGGATGTGGGAGGCCTCCTGGGAGGAGGTCTTGCGCAACAACATCAGCGGCACGCGCAACGTCTTCGAGGCCGCGTTGCGGGCTGGCGTGCGGCGCGTCGTCTTCGCCTCGAGCGGTGCGACGATGGGCGGCTACCTGAAGTCCTCGCCTTACCGCGAGATCACGCGCGGCGAGTACGACCGGGTGCCCGCGGAGTACCGGATGCTGCGCACCAGCGACGAGCCGCGGCCCAACAACCTCTACGGCGTCTCCAAGCTGTTCGGCGAGGATCTCGCGCGCATGTACGTCGAGACGACCGAGCTCTCGATCATCTGCCTGCGCATCGGCGGCTGCCCGGCGGATGGACGGCCCCGCGAGGGCGATCCGTGGAACCAGGCGATCTTCGTGAGCCATCGCGATGTCGCCGACCTCGTCGTGCGCAGCATCGAGGCGCCCGAGGACGTGCGCTTCGATGTCTTCTTCGGCATCTCCGACAACCGCTGGCGCTTCCGCGACTACAGCCACAGCACGGAGGTGCTGGGCCACGTCCCGCGGGACGCCGCGGAGGACTTCCTCGGCGACGCTACCTGAGCCCGTCCGTATACTGCCTGCGCGCGCGAACGGGAACGGAGCGAGCGATGAAGTTCGGCATCTTCCTCGAGCTGCAGCACCCGCGGCCCTGGACTCCCGGCAGCGAGCAGCAACTCTTCCAGAACGCGATCGAGCAAATCGAGCTCGCCGACGAGCTCGGCATCGACTACGTCTGGGAGGTCGAGCACCACTTCCTCGAGGAGTACTCGCACTCCTCCGCGCCCGAGATCGTGCTTGCCGCGGCGGCGCGCAACACGAAGCGCATCCGGCTCGGCCACGGCATTGTCGCGATGCCGCCCAACTACAACCACCCCGCCCGCGTCGCCGAGCGTATCGCCACGCTCGACCTCGTCTCCGGGGGCCGTGTCGAGTTCGGCACCGGCGAGACCGCCTCGCGCAGCGAGCTCGAGGGCTACGGCGTGCCGCTCGAGCACAAGCGCGCGATGTGGCTCGAGGCCACCGAGCAGGCCGCGAACATGCTCGCGCTCGCTCCCTACCCCGGCTACGAGGGCAAGTACTTCTCGATGCCCTGCCGCAACGTGATCCCGAAGGCCGTGCAGCGGCCGCACCCGGCGATGTGGATGGCCTGCTCCAACCGCGAGGCCGTGAAGCTCGCCGGCAGGCTCGGCCTCGGCGTGCTCTGCTTCTCCTTCCTCCCGCCCGGCGAGGTGGGCGCGTGGATCGACGACTACTACGACGCGATCAAGACCGAGTGCGTCCCGATCGGCCACTTTGTCAACGCCAACTTCGCGATCGCGGAGCCGCTCTGCCTCGGCCACGACGGCGACGAAGCCTTCGAGCGCGCGCTGCCCAACCGCCTCTTCTTCAGCACCGGCGTCGCGCACTTCTACGTCGCCGGCCGCCACACACCCGGCCGCACGAACCTCTGGAACATCTTCGAGGACGCCCGTGAGCGCCTCGAGGCCGAGCACACGCGGCGGCGCCCGAGCTGTATCGGCACCCCGGAGGAGGCGAGCGAGGCGATCCGGCTGCTGGTCAAGGCCGGCGCGGACCAGGTGATGCTGGGCGCCCAGGCCGGCCGCTCGACCCACGAGGAGATCTGCGACTCGCTGCGCCTCTTCGCCGAGGAGGTGATGCCGGAGTTCAAGTCCGAGGCGGAGGAGGAGCGCCAGGCTCGCAAGCAGGAGGAGCTGGCCCCGTACATCGAGGCCGCGCTCGAACGCAAGGAGTGGATGCAGCCGCTCGCCGATGACGAGATCCCGAGCTTCGAGCCGTTCGAGCGGGCGATCGCCCAGTCCGGACAGGCCGCGGTGAACCAGCTGGAGCCGGACTCCTTCCAGGCGCTCAGCAAGGACCTGATCACCCGCGCCGGCGTCGTCCCCGAGGAGCGATAGCGCTCCGCGCCTCCGCGCACCGGCCGCGGTCGCCCTCGCTATGATTGCGGCGGCAGCCGCTGCGCTGCGCGCGCTGAAGGAGGCGGAATCGTGACTACCGGGCGTGTCGTCGTCGTCAAGCAGTACCGCGAGCCCTTCGTGATCGAGGAGTACGAGCTGCCCGACCCGGAGCCGGGCGGACTGGTGCTGAAGATCACGCAGGCCGGGATCTGCGGCTCCGACCTCCACACCTGGCGCGGCGACCAGGTCAACGTCCCGCTCCCGGAGAGTGGCCGCGTGATGGGCCACGAGGGCACCGGAGTCGTCTACCAGCTCGGCAAGGGCACGACGACGGACTCCAACGGGCAGCCGCTGCGCGAGGGCGACCGCGTCATGTACTCGGCGATCAAGCCCTGCGGCAACTGCTACCAGTGCATGCGCGGCGAGCCCAACTGGTGCCCCAGCGGCCCCTACAGCGACGCCGGCGAGTGGCCCTACTTCACCGGCACCTACGCCGACTACTACTGGATCCGCGCCAAGCACCCTGTCTTCAAGGTGCCCGACGAGCTGCCCGACTCCGTCCTCGGCTGGGTCAACTGCGCGATGGGCACGGTGACCGAGGGCCTGATGCGCGCCGGCGCCGCCGAGGGCGACTACGTCGTCATCCAGGGCGCGGGCGGCCTCGGCCTCAACGCCACGGCGATGGCGAAGGATATGGGCGCGCACCGCGTGATCGTGCTCGACCGCCTCGCCGACCGGCTGGCGCTCGCCGAGGAGTTCGGCGCCGACTACACGATCAACATCGAGGAGTACGACACGCCCGAGGCGCGGCTGGGGCGCGTGCTCGAGCTCACCGACGGGCGCGGCGCCAACATCGCGATGGAGCTGGTCGGGAGGGCGGAGCTGCTGGTCGAGGGCGTCAGCTACCTCACCAACGGCGGCACCTTCGTCGAGATCGGCGACATCGTGCGCGGCCGCACCGTGGAGTTCGACCCATCGACGATTCTGCGCGGCAAGAAGATCATTGGCTCGCTGATGTACCGGCCGCACCTGCTGCCGCTGATGATGGAGACGCTGGTCAAGAACCAGGGCAAGGTGCCCTACGACCGCATCGTCTCCAACATCTATCCGCTCGAACACGTCAACGAGGCGTTTGCCGAGGCCGAGTGGAACGAGCGCCAGACCACCGTCTCGCGAGGGATGCTCGTGCCCTGATGCCCCGCCCGGCGGCTATGGGCGCAGGACGGGGATGACCTCCTCGGCGAAGAGCTGCATCTGGTCCCGGGTCATCTCGGGGGGCATGCCGCCGTAGCTGATCTCGAACGACCAGCCGCTGAGGCCGCATGCCTCCGCGAGCTCGGACATGCGTTCGATGCACTGCTGCGGGGTGCCGATCACCGTGCGCTGCCGGCGCATCGCCTCGACGTCCTTGTAGAGGCTCTCCCCGGTCTGGTAGGCGCGGTTCGCCTCGCCGGCCAGGGCCTCCTTCACGCCGGTTCGTTCCTTCCCGGTGTTCTGGATGAAGTTGAGGTAGTTGTAGAAGTACTGGTCCGCCCCCTCGAGCTGGCTCTCCCGCTCGACGATGCTCAGGTGGTACGTCCCCAGCACCTCGAACGCGCCGGGATCGTGCCCGGCGTTGGCCAGCTCCTCGCGGTAGATCTCGAGGAAGCCACGCTGCCGCTCGTTGGAGTCGAGCAGGAACGGCGCGACCAGCAGGTGGTAGCCGTTGCGCCCCGCCCAGCGGTACGTCTCCGGTGACGCCAGCGCGGAGACGTAGATCGGCGGCATCGGCTGCTGCAGCGGGCGCGGCCGCAGCGTGTGCACGTCGAACGACCAGTACTTGCCGTTATGCACCACCTCGTCCTCGGTCCAGAGCCGGCGGATCACCTCCCACGCCTCCTCGAAGCGCTCGCGCGACTCCTCCGAGGGCACGCCGACGGTCTCGAAGTCGTACTCCGAGATGCCGCGGCCGATGCCGAAGTTGAGCCGTCCGCCGGAGAGCACGTCGACCGCGGCCCAGTGCTCGGCGCTCAGCACCGGGTGCCGCTGGGTGATCAGCGCCACGGCCGTGCCGATGCGGATCTGCCGGGTGCGATCGGCCATCGCCTGCAATACGACCGGTGTCGAGGAGAAGGCGTAGCCCGGATAGCGGTGCTCGGCGATCCAGATCGAGTCGTAGCCGAGCTCGTCGGCCCACGCCCACTCGGAGAGCAGCCGCTCGTACCAGTCGCGGAACTCGCCGTGCAGGTCCGGGTAGTAGTCCGGGATGTAGCAGAAGCCGAATTGCATCGCGGCACGCTCCCCTCGCGGCTATCGTAGCGGGCAACGCGGTCCAGTCGAGGAGGGCGGGCGCCGATGCAGTTCTGGCAGTTCACCGGATTCATGCCGGCCGAGCAGGTGCTCCCGCTCGCGCGGGCCTCCGAGCGGCTCGGCTTCGAGGGGCTCGCGATCCCCGATCACCTCTTCTACCCGCGCGAAATCACCCCCGCCTACCCGGGCACCGCCGACGGCGTCCCGTTCTGGGACGCGGAGACGCACTGGCCCGACCCCTGGGCGCTTGCCTCCGCGGTCGGTGCGGCGACGACGACGCTGCGTTGCATGACCGCCGTCTACATCGCGCCCGCCCGCGACCTCTTCACCGTCGCCAAGTCGGTCTCCACCGCCGCCGCGCTCACCGAGGGGCGCATCGTCGCCGGCCTCGGCGCGGGCTGGTGCCGCGAGGAGTTCGAGCAGACCGGCCAGGCGTTCGCCGGCCGCGGCCGCCGCCTTGCCGAGATGGTCGAGGTGCTGCGGCGGCTCTGGGCCGGCGGCTGGGTGGAGCACCACGGCGACTGGTTCGATTTCGACGCCGTCTCGGTCGCCCCGGTCCCGCCGGCTCCGATCCCGATCACCCTCGGGGGCCGCAGCGAGATCGCGATCCGCCGCGCCGCCCGCATCGCCGACGGCTGGGTCGGCGGCGGGTTCTCGGCGGACGAGCTGCCCGCCATGATCAGCCGCCTGCACGGACTCCTCGAGGAGAACGGGCGCGACCCGGCACAGTTCGAGATCACGATCCAGCCCCGCGAGTGGCCGACTGTCGAGGTGCTCGGCGAGCTGGGCCGCGCCGGCCTCGACGGCATCCGCATCCCCGCCTGGGAGCCGGCGGGCGCCGACTCGCCCGTCGAGGCGAAGATCGAGGCCGTCGAACGCTTCGCGGAGGAGGTGATGCGGCCGCTCAACGGCAGCGGCGCGTAGTCGCCTCGTTCCCCTCGCCCGCACCACGCCGGCCGGGCCGCGAGCCGCGGCTGCTACCATCCGCCCCCCGACGGCGGGTGCTGCAACGGCAGGAGGGCGACCATGGGCGGACCACTCGAAGGCATTCGCGTGCTCGAGTTCACGCAGATCATCGCCGGACCCTTCTGTGGCGTCGCCCTCGCCGACTTCGGCGCGGACGTGGTCAAGGTCGAACCGATCGACGGCGGACCATCGCGACGGCGGCGCAGCGTGCTTCCGGGCGAGAACAAGACGTTCCACGCCCTCAATCGCGGCAAGCGCAGCGTCGCCATCGACCTGAAGCACCCGGACGCAGAGAGCCTGATGGCGCGGCTCGTTCCAACCGTCGACGTCGTCGTCTCGAACATGGGCCACGGCGCCGCGGAGCGTCTCGGCATCGACTACGACTCGCTGCGGCGTTACCGCGAGGACCTGATCTGGGCGGAGAACACCGGCTTCGGGAGCCATGGCCGGAACGCGAGCCGGGCCGGCTCCGACATCGTCGCGCAGGCCTACAGCGGACTGATGGCGGCCGAGGTCAAGTGCGACGAGCTCGGCGGCCCCGAGCTCGTGCAGTGCACGGGGATCGTCGACTACCCCGCCGGCGTGGTCCTCGCGATGGGCGTCTGCGCCGCCCTGCTCCACCGCGAGCGCACCGGCGAGGGCCAGCTGGTCCGCAGCTCGCTGCTCTCCACGGGCATGATGATGATGGGCCGCGAGATCGCCCGCTCCCCGATCTTCGACGCCGTCACGCGCGATCCGATGATGGAACGCGTCAACGCCGTGCGGGAGCGCGGCGGCGACTATTGCGAGGTGGTGACCGAGCGCGGCGGCGTCTACGACCTGCTCGGCCCGCAGCTGCGCCTCTACTACGGCGGTTACGCCGTCCGCGACGGCGCGATCATCATCGGCGCGCTCAGCGACCGGAACCGCCAGCAGATCCGCAACCTGCTCGGTATCGACGACGACCCGACCGAGGACCTTGAGTTCGATGTCCTCGACCCGGCGAACCGCCCGGCGATCGACCGCACGCACCGCAAGATCGCCGCGGCGCTGCGCACCCGCACCGCCGACGAGTGGATCGCCGAGCTCGACCGCCTCGGCGTTCCCGCCTCGAAGGTCTATCTCCCCGAGGAGCTGGCCGACGACCCCGGAGTCCGGGAGGCCGGCATCATGCTCGACGTCGAGCACGAGTTGACTGGCCCGGAGCAGTTCGTCGGGGCGCTCGTCGAGATGTCCGCCACACCGACGGGCTCGCCCCGCCCCTCGCCGCTGCATGGCCGCCACACCAGCGAGGTGCTGGGGGAGGCGGGCCTCTCGGCCGAGGAGATCGAGGCGCTGCACGTGCACGGCGCGGTCGCCACGCCGTAGGGCCCCGGCGCTACGTCACCCGGCGCAGCCTCGGGACGAAGGCGGCGACGGCGACGATAAAGATCGCCAACCCGAGCCCGAGCCCGCCGATCGCGGTCTGGATGCCCGTCGCTTCCGCCATCAGCCCGACGATGAACCCGCCAAACAGGACCATCGAGATCTGGGTCATGAAGATCGCCATCACGCGCCCTCGGTGGGAGTCGTCGACGTAGGTCTGGATGATCACCATCGCCAGCGCCTGCCGGCCCGCCGTCCAGACGCCGACGACGAACATGAAGAGCAGGCCAAGCCAGAGCACCGAGGTCGAGGCGAAGACAACCAGCGAGAGACCGAACAGGAATGAGGCCCCGAGCAGCAGCACGCCGCGCCGCCGTTCCGGCAGCGAGGCAATGACGAGCGTGGCGAGCAGCGAGCCGGCGCCGCTCACGGCGGCGAACCACGCCAGTTCGCCGGCACCGCCGTCGAACACGTCGGCGACGTAGCCGGGGAGCTGGACCATGTACGGCATCGCGAGGATCGCGGTCACGAAGTTCAGGATGAGGATCCAGAAGATGACCCTGTGCTCGAAAGCGTAGCGAAGCCCCTCGATCAGATCGTTGAACCTGCCCGGGGATCTGCCAACGGGCACCGCCGGTGCTCCACCCGGACCCGCTCGCAGCGCGCCCGGCTGGCGGCTGCGGACCGGTACGAGCATGAGCAGCGCCACGCCGTAGCAGGCGGCGACCGTGAGGAAGGCCGATCCCGCTCCGACCAGCGCGATCACCCCGGCGGCCACGGCGGGGGCCACGAGGCGCATGAAGCTCATGCCCGCGGCGTTCAGCGAGACGGCGTTCATCAGCCGCTCCCTGCCCGCCACCTCGGGGACGATCGCCTGGCCCGCCGGGATCGTGAGCGCGATCACGGTGCCCTGCAGCAGCGCGATGACGAAGAGGTGCTCGATGAGCAGCAGATCGAGCAGCAGGAGCGCCGCAATGAGTAGCGCGAAGCCCCCGTTCAGCACGTGCCCAACCTGCAGGATCCCCTTGCGCGGTACGCGGTCGGCCAGCACGCCGCCGAACACCGAGAGGAACAGCATCGGCACGGCGCTCGCGAGCCCGACGATGCCGATCGCCGCGAACGAGTTCGTGAGGTCGTACGCGACATAGCTGCGCGCCAGGATCTGCATCTGGATCCCGGCCATCTGGCCGAGGACGGACAAGAACAGCCAGCGGAACTCGACCTGCTTCAGCGAGTCGAAGGTGCGGAGCGAGAGCCCTCGAGGCCGCCGCGCCGCTGCGGGCGCCTCAGCCGGATCAGGGGGCGCGGATGGCATGGGCGGCCGCGGATCGGCAGCGGTCATTGCCGGCAGCCCGCCCAACTGCACGAAAGCGGGCGCGAACGTGTCCGCTCGTGCGTGCCCGAGTCTAGCAGCGGGCGCCCTCGGGGCGGCGTGGTGACGCCTCGCCTCAGATCTCGCCGAGCGCCTCGAGCACGCGCTCGGGGCTGAGCGGCAGGTGCCGCATCCGCACGCCCGTTGCGTCGTGGAGCGCGTTCGCGATCGCGCCGAGCGGCGGCACGATCGGCACCTCGCCGACGCCCCGCACGCCGTAGGGGTGGCCGGGGTTCGGGACCTCGACGAGCACCGTCTCGACCATCGGGAGATCGACGGTGGTCGGCATCCGGTAATCGAGCAGGCTCGCGTTCCGCAGCCGGCCGTCCTCGTCGTAGATGTACTCCTCGCTCAGCGCCATGCCCGCGCCCTGCGAGGCGCCACCCTGCATCTGCCCCTCGACATAAGAGGGATGCACCGCCGTGCCCACGTCCTGCACCGTCGTGTAGCGCAGGATGTCCACCTTCCCCGTCGCCGGGTCCACCTCGACATCCACGATGTGCCCGGCGAAGCTCGGGCCCCACGTCGTCTCGTTCGAGTCGGCCTGGGCGGCGATGTTGCCGCCCGTCCCCGGCAGCTGGCCGGCCAGCTCCTTGAACGTGAACGAGCGCGCGGCGCCGTCCTCGTCCGGTGGTCCGTGGATCGTGGCGTCGGCGCGGTACTCGACCTGTTCCGAGGGCACGTCCCAGATCCGGGCGGCGCGGCCCTGCAGCTTGCCCTGCAGCTCCTGCGCCAGCTTGTACACCGCCCAGCCGGTCTTGAAGGTCGTCGCCGATCCCGCGGTCAGGCCCGTGTAGCCGATCGACTCCGTGTCGACGACGTGCGGTCGCACGTCCTCGTAGGGGATGCCCATCGCCTCGGCCATGTGCATCGCCAGCGAGGCGCGCTGCCCCCCGATGTCGACCGAGCCGAAGATCAGGCTCACGGTTCCGTCGGCGTTGATGCTGGCGGTGGCAGTGCCCTCGCCGCCGCCGTTGTACCAGTAGCCGATCGCCACGCCGCGGCCCTGGTACTCGCCTCCGAGCTCGGAGCGGTAGTGCTCCGAGTTGCGCACCGCCTCCATCACGTCGACCGCGCCGATCTTCGGGTAGGCGCGCCCATCGAGGACGCGCGTGCCCTCGCGCGCGGCGTTGCGGAGTCGCAACTCCATCGGCTCGATGCCCAGCTCCTCGGCGATCTCGTCGAGCACGGACTCGACCGCGAGCGTCGGCTGGCAGGCGCCGGGCGCGTGGTAGGAGGAGACCTTCGGCTTGTTCAGCACCACGTCGTAGCCGTCGACGCGCTCGTTGGGGATGTCGTAGGGGCCGAAGACCGTCATGCAGCCGCCGGCCACGGGCGAGGGCGGGTGCGATCCCGCCTCGTAGGCGAGTTCCGCCTCCCCGGCCAGCAGCGTGCCGTCGCGCTTGGCGCCGATCTTGACGCGCACGTAGGTGCCGGAGGTCGGCCCGGTCGCGGTCAGCACCTCCTCGCGCGAGAGCGTGACCTTCACCGGCCGGCCCGTGCGCTGCGAGAACAGCGCGGCGATCGGCTCCACGTACATGTAGAGCTTCCCGCCGAAGCCGCCGCCGATCTCGGTCGGCACGACGGTGATCTGCGCGGTCGGGATCTGCAGGATCACGGCGAGCTGGTCGCGGAAGTTGAACGCGCCCTGGCTGCTCGCCCAGACCGTGAGCTTCCCGTCGGGGCCCCAGTCCGCCACCGCGCTCTGAGGCTCGATGTAGCCCTGGTGCGCCATGCCCGTGCGGAACTCGCGCTCGATCACGATGTCCGAGTCCTCGAAGCCTCCGTCGGGGTCGCCCTTCTCGAGCGGCATGTGGCTGACGACGTTCGAGGGGTTGTCGTTGATCGGCGCGCCGGGCATGCCGCGCCCGAGCATCGTCACCGTGCGCAGCTCCTCGTGGAGGATCGGCGCGCCGTCGGCCATCGCCTCGAGCACGTCGAGGACGGGCGGCAGCGGCTCGTACTCGACCTCGATCAGGTCGAGCGCATCCTCGGCGATGTGCGGGTCGGTCGCGCAGACGGCGGCGACGGCGTGGCCGTAGTGCAGCACCTTGTCCGAGGCCATGATCATGTCCTGGAACCACTTGCGCGTCGTGTGGCCGCGCATCGTGCGGATCATCTCCTCGCGATCGCCGGGGAAGTCCGCCGCCGTGATCACGGAACGGACGCCGGGCAGCGCCTCGGCCTTCGAGGTGTCGATCGAAAGGATCCGGGCGTGTCCGTGCGGGGCGCGCTTGAGGCGACCGTAGAGCATCCCCGGCAGCCGCGTGTCGGCGCTGTAGCCCGCGCGCCCCGTGACCTTCTCGACGCCGTCCGGGCGCACCGGCCGTGTCCCCACCACTCGATGCGAGCGCTGCGCAGTCGTCATCCCTCACCTCACTCCGTCGCGGTCGCCGACCCCCGTGCCGAGACTGTACCGCGCCATCGGCTCGCGTGGGCGCGTGCGCGGGGGCCGCGATGGCGCCTCGCTGCTAGAAGCGCTCGATCACCTCGTTGGCGATCCGCTCCAGCTCGCGCTTCGCCTCGTCAAGGTCGGGCTCGGCGAAGGAGAAGTGGATGCGGGTCGCGCCGCGTTCGGCGACACGCCGGACCGATTCGAGGTCGGGCGCGGCGCCCATGCGCAGCTCCGACGCCGCCTCCTCGCGCCCGGCCGCGGCTGCCGCCTCGCGCCAGGCCTCGAGCAGCGGCGTAACGTCCTCGCCGCCGAAGCCGCCGAGGCCGAGCGGCATGAAGCCGTCTCCGAGCCGCCCCGCGCGCCGCGCCGCGCCGAGGCTGTGCCCGCCGACGATGATCGGCGGGCCCGCCCCCTTGGCCGGGGGGGGGGGGGGGGGGGGTTTAAACAAAAACCGCCCCCCCGGCCGGGGGGGGGTGTGGGGGTGGGGGGTGTGGGGTTTAAA
>VXOS01000047.1 GCA_009839925.1 Chloroflexota bacterium | reverse complement strand
TTTATTACCCCCCCCCCCCCCCCACCCCCCATCCCTCTCCCTCCCGTGGGCTCGTAGATGTGAAAAACACACAGCGCCAGGGGGGAGGGAGCCGGATCCGACGTCGGGGTTTGGTGCGCTGATTCGCCTCCCTCTCCGATCCGGCCCCCTCTCCTGGGGGAGAGGGTTGGGGTGAGGGGGCTCGCCCAGCCGCCCAGCCGCCTCGATGGGGTGTTCGCCTCCGGAGCCCCACGACGCATCGAGGCCGCACGGCGCCCCTCGCACCGCGCACCCGGACAGCAACCCGCCTCGCCTGTACCGTGTGCCCCGCAGCCGAGGACCAACACGACGTGCCGCAGCTCGAACTCGACGACGGCTTCCGCCTCTACTACGAGCGCCACGGCGAGGGCCCGCCCGTCGTCTTCGCGCACGGCGCGGGCGGCAACGCCATGTCCTGGTGGAGGCAGGTTCCTGCCTTCAGCGAGCGCTACTCCGTCGTCACCTTCGACCATCGCGCGTTCGGCCGCTCCCCGGACATCGAGGGCGGCCCCGGCCGCGCTGCCTTCGGCGACGACATCACCGCGCTCGTCGAGCGGCTGGACCTCGGACCGGTGCACTTCGTCGCCCACTCGATGGGCGCGCGCACGGCGGTCGGGCTCATGCGACACAAGCCCGACGGCTTCCGCTCCCTCACCATCTCCGGCTCCAACGCCGGCTGCGTCGACGACCGCCTGCGCGAGCGCAAGGCCGAGCTGCAGGCCTCGGGCGCGCTCTCGGGCAGCCTGCTGCAGCGCGCGCTCGCCGAGGACTACCGCGAGCGCGAGCCGACCCTCGATTGGCTCTACCGCCGCATCCGTTCAATCAACCCGCCACGCCCTCGGGACTTCCTGGCGCCGCCGCCGGAAATGCGCAACTACCGGGGCTCGACGCGCGAACGGCTGCTCGACAGTGGCGCGCCGCTGCTCTGGATCGTCGGCGCGGAGGAGCGTGTGGTGCCCGCCGAGCTGGTCCGCATCTCGCACGAGCTGACCCCCGGCTCGCGCTACGTCGAGATCGAGGGCGCCGGCCACTCCGCCTACTTCGAGCGCCCGGAGGAGTGGAACGCCGCCGTGCTGGGGTTCATCGACGGTGTGGGCGATTGAAGGCGCGGGCCGCTGGGGATTACGATAGGACTCTCCCCCGCAAGCGGAACGTCTGTGCTAGAATCTCCGACCGAGGGCCGCCGCCGCAACATGGCGGCCATCCGGAGCAAGGACACCAAGCCTGAGATGCACGTGCGCCGCCGCGTCCACGCGGCGGGATTCCGCTTCCGGCTGCACCGCCGTGATCTCCCGGGTCGCCCGGACCTCGTGTTCCCCCGCTATCGGCTCGCGGTCTTCGTCCACGGTTGCTTCTGGCACGGGCACGACTGCGAACGCGCAGGGCGGCCTCGCAAGAACACCGCGTATTGGGGGCCGAAGATCGAGGGCAACATGGTCCGGGACAAGCGCAACGTCTACTCCCTCGAACAGGAGCAATGGGACGTGTTCACCATCAGGGAATGCACGCTGGAGCGGGACACCCAGCGGCTGCTCGGCCGTCTGGACGCGTTCCGAAGCCTCGAACGGATGGAGGTCGCGTGAGTCGGCTCAACGTCCTGGAGATATGCGCCGGTGCGGGCGGACAAGCTCTCGGTCTTGAAGCCGCCGGGTGGGATCACGCCGCAGCAATCGACAACGACCCGCACGCATGCACGACCCTCCACTGGAACCGCCCGTCATGGGACGTCATCGAGGACGACGTAGCGAAGGTCGACGGTAAGGAGTACCGAGGCGTGGACCTGCTGGCGGGGGGCGTGCCCTGCCCTCCGTTCTCGATAGCTGGTGACCAACTTGGCGCCGACGACGAGCGTGACCTGTTCCCTGAGGCCCTTCGACTGATCGAAGAGGCGCGTCCGGCAGCAGTCATGCTCGAGAACGTGCGTGGCTTCGCGACTAAGCGCTTCAAGGAATACAGGGACCGGCTCTTCGGCGAACTGCGTGACCTCGGCTACGACCCGGACTGGCGTCTGCTGACCGCCTCGGACTTCGGCGTACCCCAGTTGCGTCCGAGATTCGTGCTCGTGGCCCTGCGTCCGAAGCACGCGAAGCGCTTCGCCTGGCCTGAAGCGACATCGGAAGCACCTACAGTTGGCGAGACCCTGCGCGATCTCATGGCTGCCGATGGCTGGCCTGGCGCTGCTGCGTGGGCCAAACAAGCCAATGCGATTGCGCCTACCATCGTGGGTGGCTCGAAGAAGCACGGCGGTCCTGACCTCGGCCCCACGCGTGCGAGAGAACAGTGGAGGACCCTCGGCGTGGACGGGCTGGGGCTGGCGGACGCTCCGCCGCCCCGCGACCACAGCCTCGATGTGCTCCCACGACTCACAGTGCGAATGATCGCGCGGCTCCAGGGTTTCCCGGACGACTGGATGTTCGCGGGCCGTAAGACCGCTGCCTACCGGCAAGTGGGCAACGCGTTCCCTCCACCCGTCGCCTGTGCGGTCGGTGTGGCGATCCGCGAGGCGCTGACCGGGCAGCGGATCAACGGTCACAACGTGCTGCGCGCCCAGCACCGGCTGCTTGAGAAACCCGGTACTTACGAGGTGACCCATGCCTAGACACGGTACAGCCAACGCCCGCGCCGAGTTGGCGGTCGATCTGTACGGCGACCTGCTCGATGAGCATGGCTGGGAGTTGGACGAGGCGTGGCTCGCGATCGCGATGCTGCTAGTGACATGCGAGATTTGGCGCGACAGAGAGTGGCGTGCCTTCTACGACGCCCCAGTGCTGCAGGAGTCCAACAACTACGGTCTCACGAAGAGCGGGAAGCCGAATGCTGCACTCTCGGAAGCCATGCTGGTGAAGGAGTGGATTGCCGCTGGACTCAATGCCGACCCCGATGGTTTGTGTTCGGAATTGGGGCGGTTCTTCCGGCATCCCGACATCGTCCATCTCCAGCCAAACAACCCTCGAGGGCACGCCTTCCGCTCGCTAGTTGCGGAGACCCTCGCGAGGTTTGGCGACCAGCAGCTCGAAGTACATGAAGAAGTCTCGCCTCGCGGGCTCTTTCCGGGGTTCGATTTTGGGAACCGCAGTCAAGCCGCCCGCATCGACATTGTGGTGCAGCGCGGCCAGCGAGTCGTCGCCCTAATCACTACCCGTTGGACGTATCGCCATGACCGCGTTGACATCATTGACGAGGCCCTGACCTACGTCCCATCGGCACGCCGCCAGAACAACGAATGCCGATTCTTCCGGGATTATCCAGTTGACGCAAGATAGGAACGCGGCTACCGTGCGCCCATGCGCAGGCTCCGAGGCATCCGAGACGTGCTTGTTCAGGCCGAGTCCCTAGTCGCTCTCGCGCTCCTCGCGCCGACTGTGGCGGCAAGCGCCACGGCGATCGTGGTCACGGTGCCGGCGTGGATCGGGTGGATCGTGTTCGCGGTCGGCGTGCTCGGCAGCTTCGGCGCAGTGATGTGGTGGGGCGAGACGAGGATACGCGCCGCCCGGAACGTCGATGTGAGCGACCACGAGGCACGGCTGCTTACCATCGAGAGACGCCAGTACATAGACGACCTCGCGGACGCCCTCGCGCGTGAACTCACCCGGAGGCTCCGGGATACGGACGGCGCGCCGTGACGACGCCTAGACGCTGCGGCTTCGAATCGTGCTCGCGGCGAGAGCCAGGGGGCCGCCGTGGAGCGTGCGCTCCCGGACTTGAACGCCGATGGCTACAAGGTCGCCTTCATCATCCCGGACAAGTTCAGCTTCGCGAAGATGATCTGGGCCGGCATCGTCGCCGTGTGTACGCTCGGCTTCTACTGGCCGACCGCGAGCGTGCTCATCATCGGAGAGCGGGTAGACGACTAGGCGGCCTCGTCGGCGACGAGATCGGCGTACGTGAGCTTGTCCGTGGTCACGATGCGGCGCAGCGCGTCGGCGAAGATGCGCTCGTTGTCGCGGTTGTTGAAGCGCCATTCGAGTTCGCTCAGGTAGCGGTCGATGTGCTTCATGCTGACCTTGTGGAAGCTCCCCATCAGGGAGCGCTTGAACAGCGACCACACGCCCTCTATCGAGTTCGTGTGCACGTCGCCGACTACCCACTCGTCGGCCGAGTGATTGACCGTCTCGTGGCGCGTCTCGTCGTCTCCGATGCCGAGGTAGGACGCGAGCTCATCCGTGTAGATGGCCTCGGCCTCGTCGCGCACCGTGCGCTCGATGAAGCCGTGGAGCGTCCGGCGCCGGACGTTCGGCACGCGCTCGAGTCGCACCTGCCCGTCGCGCTGGATAGCGCCCGCGACCCAGAACTTGTTCCCCCGGTAGCCGTGGCCCTTGCCGCGCTTCTTGCCGCCGACCAGCGTCTCGTCAACCTCGACCACGCCGAACAGCGTTGGCCCTTCGAGGGGATCGTTGGCCATGGCCTCGCGGATGCGGTGACACAGGTGCCAGGCGGTCTGATACGCGACGCCGAGCGTGCGCTTGAGTTGGAGCGCCGAGACGCCCTTCTTGCTCTCGCACATCAGGTAGATCGCGATGAACCACTTGCGGAGCGGGAGATGGGAGTCATGCATGATCGTGCCCGCCGTCACGCTGAACTGATACCGGCAGTCGTTGCAGTCGTAGACGGGGCGCTTGGTCAGCGTCGAGATTCCGAGGCTCCCACAGCGGGGGCAGGCGATGCCGCCCGGCCAGCGCAGATCCACGAGCAACTCGCGGCACGCCTCGTCACTGTCGTAGGTGTCAATCACGTCGAGGAGGTTCACCATGGCTCAGGCTCCCAAGAAACCGCGGCGGCTACCCGCGGACGCTGCCGAGCGCACAGACCACGAGATCATCGAGCTACTGTTCGGCAAAGAGGCTGCCGCCGAGCTAGAGAAGATGGCCGGTGTGCGCGTTCCCATGAAGCCATCCTAGGGGAGCGCGCGCCTTGTGTCAACTAGATAATCACCGATTCTTCGGCGTGACGGCGGAGTTCATGACCGCACGACTGAAGAAGGTCATCAGCCAGACATCGGCGGTAAGGGAGAACTCGGTCATCAACCGGCTCGTGCACCTCAACCCCGACTTGCCCGGCGAACTGCTCGACAAGAACGGGGAGCTGCGGGAGATGTGGTCGCTTGAGCAGATGGTCGAGGACTCGTACAACTGGCGCTAACCAGGGAGCACCGACCGGCCCGCCTGTGACCATCCGCCAGACCTTCGAGGACAGACACCCCGGCTCGCGGGAGCTGGCGGAGCGCGCCGCCGACATCTTCCCCTCCGGCGTGACGCACGACATCCGCAGCTTCGAGCCGTTCCCGATCTACGTCGCGCGAGCGCAGGGGCCGCGCAAGACGGACGTCGACGGCAACGAGTACGTCGACTACATCGGCGGGCACGGGGCGCTGCTGCTCGGCCACAACCACCCCGAGGTGATGGCCGCGATCCGGGCGGCGCTCGAGGACGGCACGCACTTCGGCTCCTCGCAGGCGCGCGAGCTGGAGTGGGGCGAGCTGGTGCTGCGCATGGCGCCCTGCGCCGAGCGCGTGCGCTTCACCTCATCCGGCACCGAGGCGACGATGATGGCGCTGCGCCTCGCGCGCGCCTTTTCGGGCCGCAACCGCGTGATCAAGCTCGCCGATCACTTCCACGGCTGGCACGACCTCGCCGTCGGCCAGCTGCGCGAGAGCGAGACGCGGGCCAGCGCCGCGGGGGTGCCGCCCGGCTTCTACGAGGACCTGACGATCGTGCCGCAGGGCGACCTCGAGGCACTCGAACAGGCGCTCGCGCCGCGCGACGTGGCGGCAATGATCCTGGAGCCGACGGGCGCGCACTGGGGCCTCCACCCGCTGCCCGCGGACTACCTGCGGGCGGCGCGCGAGCTGACCGAGCAGACCGGGACGCTGCTGATCATGGACGAGGTGATCACCGGCTTCCGCATGGCCCCCGGCGGCGCGCAGGAGCGCTTCGGCGTCACCGCCGACCTCGCGAGCTACGCGAAGATCCTCGCGGGCGGCCTGCCCGGCGGCTGCGTCGCCGGCCGCGAGGACGTGGTCTCGATGCTCGAGTTCCGCGAGGGCGACGAGGTCTGGAACCGCCGCCTGCGCGTGCCGCACCAGGGCACCTACAACGCGCAGCCGCCCGCCGCCGCCGCGGGCATCGCCGCGCTGCGCATCATCGAGGCGGGCGGCCAGACGGAGCGCGCCGACGCGACCACCGCGGCGCTGGTGCGCGGCCTCAACGCGCTCTTCGCGGACCGCGCCGTGCCCGGCTCGGCCTTCGCGGTCTCCTCGATGTGGCATCTCAACCTCGGCCACGACGGGCCGCGGCCCTCGGACGTAGAGTGGGACGCCGCCGAGGAGGCTCGCGGCGTGGACCCGGCGCTGTTGGTCCCGCTGCGGCAGGCGCTGCTCAACCACGGCGTGGACCTGATGGGCGCCGGCGGCATGGTCTCCGCGACTCACGGCGAGGCCGAAGTCGAGGACACGCTGGCCGCCTTCGACGCCGCGATCGCCGACCTCCGCGCGGAGGGCTTGCTCGGCTCCGGCGGCTGATTCTGGCTGTTCCTACGAATGCGTGGCGGGCGCAATTGCTTCAAGGCGCAGGGCTCGATAATCTCTATTGTGCAACTTTGAACAATCGCCGGGTTCGGGGGAGTCGAAAGGCTCCCGGCGGCGCGGCGGCAGGGAGGGAGCGGGACCCAAAATGCGAAAGTCAGGGAGTCTGGAGCACCGTGCGAAGCTCGGCCAGCAACTGCGGATCCTGCGCCACAAGGCCGGCCGCTCCCAGACCGACGTCTCCAGGGGCGCCGGCATCACCCAGGCATCGCTTTCGAACTATGAGACCGGCAAGCGCGAGGTTCCGCTCTCCACCGCGCTGAACATCGCCGCAGAGCTGGACGTGCCGTTCAGCGAGATCGTCGAGACAAGCGACGTGATCGTCGTCCGCGACTCGCGCCTCGGGCGCGCCGTGCAGGCGCTGGTCGAGTCCCCGGACCTGATCGAGACCGTCGCGAACGGCCACGGCGAGACGAACGGCCACAGCGCCGCCTCCTGACGCCTCCCGCCCCACTCTCCAGCGGGCCGCATCCCGGCCCGCTGTTTGCTGTGCCCAGGCGGCCCGCGGCCACCAGGTCGCGCCTGCTCGACGCCGTTGTCTGACACGGCACGTATACTGAGCGCCGTACGAGGCGGGATACGGAGCTCCCCTCCGGAGCAGCGAGACACGCGCCGCACCGCACGGTGCGGCCCTGCCCGGCAGCCTCGCGACGGACTCGGTCACGCACGCCCTCGGGCGCTGGCAGCAGCAAGGAGGACCAGGTGGCGAGCGAGCGAGCGACGACCCTCGGCGCCCTGCGCCGCTCCGGCTACCAGGTGCGCAGCGTCCGCGAGGAGCTGCGCGACAACCTGATCGCGGCGATCGAGAGCGGCGCGGACCTCTTCCCCGAAATCCAGGGCTACGACCAGACCGTCATCCCGCAGCTCCAGAACGCGCTCCTCTCCGGCCACGACGTGATCTTCCTCGGCGAGCGGGGGCAGGCGAAGTCGCGCCTGATCCGCAGCCTGACCGGGCTGCTCGACGAGTGGATCCCCACGCTCGCCGGCGCCGAGATACCCGAGAACCCCTTCGACCCGATCAGCGAGCAGGGGCGCCAGATCATCGACGAGCACGGCGACGACGCGGAGATTCACTGGATGCACCGCGACGAGCGCTACGGCGAGAAGCTCGCCACGCCCGACATCACCATCGCCGACCTGATCGGCGAGGTGGACCCGATCAAGGTCGCCGAGGGGCGCTACCTGAGCGACCAGCTGACCATCCACTACGGCCTGATCCCGCGCACGAACCGCGGCATCTTCGCCATCAACGAGCTGCCGGATCTGGCCGAACGCATCCAGGTCGGGCTGCTCAACGTGATGGAGGAGCGCGATATCCAGATCCGCGGCCACAAGGTGCGGCTCGCCCTCGACGTCTTCATCGTGGCGACGGCCAACCCGGAGGACTACACCAATCGCGGCCGCATCATCACCCCGCTCAAGGACCGCTACGGCTCCCACATCCGCACGCACTACCCGCGCGGCATCGAGGAGGAGCTGGACATCGTCAATCAGGAGCGCGTGGACGTCGGCGCGGCCGGGCGCGAGCTGCGCGTCCCGCGCTACATGGAGGAGATCGTCGCCGAGGTCACCCGCCTCGCGCGCCGCTCGCCGGACGTGAACCAGCGCTCCGGCGTGTCCGTGCGCGCCTCGATCTCCAACTACGAGTCGATGGTCGCCAACGCGCTGCGGCGCGCCGTGCGGCTCGGCGAGCCGGAGGTTGCGCCGCGCATCTCCGACCTCGGCTTCATCCGCGCATCGCTTGAGGGCAAGGTCGAGCTCGAGACCGTCGAGGAAGGCCGCGAGGACCAGATCATCGAGCGGCTGATCCAGGGCGCGGTCGTGGCCGTCTTCAACCGCCACTGCAGCATCAGCGACATGGAGCCGCTGATCGAGTCGTTCAAGACCGGCGTCACGGCCGAGGTCGGCGAGGGGCTGCCCTCCGAGGGCTACCTGACGATGCTCGGCAGCGTCGAGGGGCTCGCCGAGGCGGTCGCGGGTGTGGCGACGGGCGAGTCGGCCGCGGAGCAGGCCGCCGCGATCGAGTTCGTGCTCGAGGGGCTGCACCTCAACAAGCGACTCAACAAGGACAGCATCGACGGCGAAGCCCACTACCGGGGCTAGCTGTACCGAGGCCAGGCGGAGCCGCGCCGGGCAGGGACCCGGCGGAGCACGGAGGAGCGGGAGGCCCGGACCATGACGCTGCTCGCGCGCTACTCCGCCTGGGACGGCAGCCAGGAGATTCCGGAACTCGAGGCCGGTGACATCCTCGAGGCGCTGTCCGACGACCTGATGAACTTCGGCGACCTTCAGCACGCGCTGCGCAACCTGATGCAGCGCGGGATGCGCAGGCCGGACGGGGCGCGCGCGCCGGGTTTGCGAGACCTGCTCCACCAGCTGCGGCAGCAGCGCCGCCAGCGCCTCGACCAGTTCGACCTCGGCGGCACGATGCAGCAGATCGAGGAGACGCTGCGCGAGATCCTCGACCTCGAGCACAGCACGCTCGACCAGCGGCTCGCCGAGGCCGGCGGCCCCTCGCAGCCCGAGCCGGACGCCGCCGACCCGGCGCCCGACGAGAGCGGCGAGGCAGGCGAGGGCGCGCAGGCGGGCGGCGAGCAGGGCCCGCAGGGCGCCGAGGGCCAGCAGGGCGACGGCGGCGCCGCGCAGCAGCAGGCCGGCGCCCCCGGCGAGAGCGGCCAGCCGGCGGGCGGCGCGCCCGCGCAGGGGTCCGGCGGCGAGGGCGGCGCCTCCGACGACGGCGACCTGTCCGACATGCTGCGCCGCATCGTCGAGCGCAAGCAGCAGTACCTGGAGGAGCTGCCGGACGAGCCCGCGGGCCAGGTCAAGGCGCTGCAGGACTACGAGTTCCTCAACCCGGACGCGCGCGACAAGTTCCAGGGACTGCTCGAGCAGCTCAAGCAGGCGATGACCGAGTCCTTCTTCAAGGACGTCTCGCAGATGGTCGACGAGATGTCCGAGGGCGACCTCGATCGCATGAAGGAGATGCTGCGCGACCTCAACGACATGCTGATCCAGCGCATGCGCGGCGAGCAGCCGGACTTCGACTCCTTCATGGACAAGTACGGCGACATGTTCGGCGACAACCCGCCCGAGTCGCTGGACGAGCTGATCGCGCAGATGCAGGCACAGACGCAGGCGATGCAATCGCTGATGGAGTCGCTGCCCGGCGACCAGCGCCAGCAGCTGCAGTCGCTGATGGCGGACAAGTTCGGCGACCCGGAGCTCGAGGGCGAGCTCTCACAGCTCGCGGCCAACCTCGAGTACCTCAACCCCGGCGCCGAGCGCGCGCCCGCCTACCCCTTCCGCGGCGACGAGGAGATCGGCCTCGAGGCCGCGATGCAACTGATGTCGGAGATGCAGGACATCGACGGCTTGGAGCGCCAGCTGGAGCGCGCCCAGTACGACGGCGACATCGACGGCATCGACCTCGATCAGCTGCGCGAGCTGCTGGGCGACGAGGCTTCCGAGGCGATCGACCAGCTCGGCGAGCTGCTCGAGATCCTCGAGCGCGAGGGCTACATCCGGCGCGAGGGCAACAACTGGGAGCTGACGCCTCGGGGCACGCGCATGATCGGCCAGCGCGCGCTCACCGAGATCTACGCGCAGTTGAAGCGGCAGGGCATCGGCAACCATCCGATCCCGGAGGCCGGCCGCCACGGCGAGCGCACCGAGGACACCAAGGACTACGAGTTCGGCGACCCCTTCCACCTGCACATGGGCCGCACGATCATGAACGCCGTCGAGCGCGAGGGGCCGCAGACTCCCGTGCGCCTCATGCCCGACGACTTCGAGGTGCACCGTTCAGAGCAGCTGACCGAGACGGCCACCGTCGTGATGGTGGATCTCTCCTGGTCGATGGCGCTGCGCGGCTCGTTCCAGTCCGCGAAGAAGGTCGCGCTCGCGCTGCACAACCTGATCAGCACGCAGTACCCGCGCGACCAGCTCTACGTCCTCGGCTTCTCCGCCTACGCGAGGGAGCTGCGCATCGCCGATCTCCCGTACGTGCGCTGGGACGAGTCCGTGCTCGGCACCAACATGCACCACGCGCTGATGATGGCCCGCAACAAGCTCGCCCGGCACAGCGGCGGGACGCGGCAGATCATCATGATCTCGGACGGCGAGCCGACCGCCCACCTGGAGCGGGGGCGCTCGCAGTTCTCCTACCCGCCGAGCCCGACGACGATCCGCGAGACGCTGAAGGAGGTCCGCCGCTGCACGCAGGCGGACATCACGATCAACACCTTCATGCTGGACCGCAACTACTACCTCAAGGAGTTCGTCAACCAGCTCGCGAAGATCAACGGCGGCCGCGTCTTCTACACGACGCCGGACAAGCTCGGCGAGTACATTCTGGTCGACTACGTGCAGCGCAAGCGGAAGCGCCTCGGCCGCAGCGCCTGACGCGCGAGGAGCATGGTTTGCCGCGTTTCGCGCTGGCCATGGCGAAGCGGGTCGTGGGCGCTCTTCGAGACCTGCTACCCATCTTCGCCGTTATTGCCTTCTTCCAGCTCGTCGTACTGCAGCAGCCCTTTCCCGATCTCGTCGACGTGGCAGTCGGGCTGGTCTGCGTCGTCCTGGGGCTGGCGTTGTTCGTCCAGGGGCTGGAGAGCGGGCTGTTCCCGCTGGGCGAGGCGCTGGCGCAGGGAATGGCGCGCAAGGGGAGTACGGCGGCGCTGCTGGCGCTGGCCTTCAGTCTCGGCTTCGGCACGACCGTGGCGGAGCCGGCGCTCATCGCCGTGGCGGCGGAGGCGGCCGACGTGGCGGCGGAGGCGAACTTCATCGGCAAGAGCCAGGCCGCCCAGAATCAGTACGCGCTTGAGCTGCGCGTGGTGGTGGCCCTCGCCGTCGGTGTCGCGATCGTCCTCGGGGTATTGCGCATTGTGAAAGGGTGGCCCATTCACCGTTTCATCATCGGCGGCTACATCCTGGTGATGGTGATGACCGTCTTCGCGCCCGAGGAGATCGTGGGGGTCGCCTACGACTCCGGTGGGGTGACGACCAGCACGATCACGGTGCCGTTGATCACCGCGCTGGGGGTGGGCCTCGCCTCCTCTATCCGGGGGCGCAACCCGATGCTCGACGGCTTCGGACTGATCGCCTTCGCCAGTCTCACCCCCATGATCTGCGTGCTGGGCTACGGGATGGTGGCGTGATGCGGGAGTCTCTCATCATCTTCGGCGAAACCCTGCTGTACACGCTGCGGGACGTGACGCCCATTGTCGTCATCCTCGTGGTGTTCCAGCTGGGCGTGCTGCGGCGCGGGCTGCCCAACATCACGGGCATCGCCACCGGATCGGTGATGGTGCTGCTGGGGCTTGCGCTGTTCCTCATCGGACTCGAACAGGCGCTGTTCCCCATCGGCGAGACGATGGCGCGGCAGCTCACGGAGGAGGCAGGGGCGCTCGCAGGCGCGGTGCGGTGGGAGGACTACTGGCTGGTGTACCTCTTCGCGGCGGCCATCGGCTTCGCGACGACGGTGGCCGAGCCGGCCCTCATCGCCGTGGGCCTGAAGGCCGAGGAGGTTTCGGGCGGCGCGGTGAGCGCCTGGGGGCTGCGTATCGCCGTGGCGCTGGGTGTCGCCGCCGGGGTGTCGCTGGGTTGCTTCCGGATCGTGACGGGCACGCCGCTGCCGTGGTACATCGTGGCGGCCTACATCGTCGTCATCGTCCAGACGTACCTGAGCAGCCGCACCATCGTCCCGCTGGCCTACGACAGTGGGGGCGTCACCACATCGACCGTCACGGTGCCGGTGGTGGCGGCCCTGGGGCTGGGACTCGCCGCCAACGTGCCGGGCCGCAGCCCACTCATCGACGGCTTCGGGCTCATTGCCTTCGCGAGTGTATTCCCGATCATGTCGGTATTAGGCTATGCCATCACCGCCGAACGGGTAGAGCGCTGGCGCAAACGGAGAGAACGTCAGGAGGTGCAGCCATGAAGATGGCGCTGGTCGTCGCGCTGGTGAATGACGAGAAGACGAACCAGATCATCGATGCGGCGCGCGCGGGCGGCGCGACGGGCGACACCATCATCAGCGGCGTGCGCGGCGAGGGACTGAAGCCGGGCAAAACCTTTCTCGGACTGGACATGACGGCCCGGCGAGACATGGTGCTGTTCCTGGTGGCGGAGCCGCGGGCGCGGGACATCCTGGAACGCATCGCGGCGGCCGGCGACATGGACCGCGAGAGCGGCGCCGGCGTCGCCTTTCAGATCACCATCGAGGACGCCGTCGGCCTCTCGACCCAGTTGCCCACGCTGATGGAGGAGTTGGAAGGCGCTGTATGACCGACCAGAGCAACAACGCGACGATCCGTGTGTCCGACCTCATGGGGACGCAGGTGCACACGATCGACGGGCTGGCGACAGTGGCCGAGGCCATGGCGACGATGAAGCGGCTGCAGATCAGCTCGCTGGTGGTCAACCGGCGCGACGATGACGACGAGCTGGGGCTGATCACGGTGAGCGACGTGGCGCGGGAGGTCACCACGCGCGATCGCGCGCCGGAGCGGGTCAATGTCTACGAGATCATGTCGAAGCCGGCGCTGGCGGTGCGCTCGGGCATGCTCGCGCGTTACGCCGTGCGACTGCTGGTGGAGTTTCGCGTCTCCCGCGCGCTGGTGGTCGACGAGGGCGGGGCGCCTCTGGGGCTGGTCACGCTGCGCGACCTGGTGCTGGGGCTGAGCCCGGAGTAGGCAGGCTTCGCGCGCGCGATCGCCCTAGAGCGGCGGCTGGCGGAGGCGCCAGTCGGTGGACTGCTCGTAGGCGTAGGCGACTCGGTAGAGCAGCGCCTCCTCCAGCGGGCGGCCGTGCAGCATCAGCCCCACCGGCCAGCGGTCGTCATTGCCGAACCCGCACGGCACCGAGATCGCGGGGTGTCCGGAGACGCTGGCGACACCGTTGCGATAGACCCCGCGCGAGCGGGCCTGGACCTCGCGGCCCCGGATCACCACCGTCTCCGCGTCCCAGGCGTCGCCGTAGGTGCTGCCCGTCGGCATCGCGATCACGTCCACCTCGCGTAGCACCGCGCTCGCCTCCTGCGTGATCCGCGCGCGGAACTGCTGCCTGTGCAGGTACTGCTCGAAGGGCTGCGCCTCGCCCGCCTCGATCTGCGGGTGGATCTCCGTCCACGCCTCGATCTCGTCCTCGCTGAAGTGGTCGCGGATGAAGACCGGCCGCTCCGAGGCCAGCGAGAGGCCCAGCGCGCGGTTGCGGGCGTGCTCCGCGAGCGGCATCCGCACCTCGGACAGCGCCGCGCCCAGCTCGCCGAGCCGCTCGATCGCCGCGCGCGCGATCCCCTCTTCCTCCTCGCTCAGCCAGTCGCGCCAGATCCAGTCGTCCACCGGCACGCCGACGCGCACCCCAGCGATGCCGTCGCCGAGGCCGGCGCGGTAGTCCGAGGGCGGCTCGTTGACGCTGAGCGGGTCCAGCGGGTCGTAGATGCCGATCGCCTCCAGCGCGGCCGCGTTGTCCTCCACGGTCTTTGTCAGCGGGCCGGCGGTGTCGTCGCTCCAGGAGGCGGCCCAGATGCCGTGGCGGCTGATCCGCCCGAAGGTCGGCTTCATCGCCACGAGGTTGCTGTTGCTCCCCGGGTGGCGGACCGAGCCGCCCGTGTCCGTGCCGATCGAGAGCAGGCCCAGCGAGGCCGCCGTCGCGGAGCCGGAGCCGCTGCTCGAGGTGCCGGGGCTGCGCGAGGGGTCCCAGGCGTTGCGGCAGCCGACCGGCCCGCGCGTGTCGCGGCCGATCTCGGAGACCACCTTGCCGACGAGGATCGCGCCCGCCTCCTCCAGCAGCCGGTGCAGCGTCGCCTGCTCCGGCGGGCGGTAGTCGACGCCTCGAGGGTTGCCGAAGGTGGTGCGCACGCCGCGCGTGGCGATCACGTCCTTCAGCGTGTAGGGAATGCCGTGCAACGGGCCGCGATAGCGGTTCGCCGCGATCTCGCGCTCCGCCTGCCGGGCGCGCTCCAGCGCGTAGTCGCCGCAGTGCGTGACGAACGAGTGCAGCACGGGCTGCAGCCGCTCGATGCGTTCGTTCGTCGCCTCGATGACGTCGACGGGCGAGAGCTCGCGGCGGCGGATGCGCTCGCCGAGGTTGATGATCGTCGCGGCGCCGAGGTCGAGGTCCGAGGCCACGTTTAGATCCACACGCCCGGCGCCTCTTCCCAGAAGAGCTGCACCAGTATGCCGCCGGCCTGGCGGGGGTGGAGGAAGGTCTCCGCCCAGCCCCAGCCGTCCCTGACGCCCTCCGAGCCGCCGAAGGTGGTCACGTCGTAGGCCTCGCAGGCGGCGATCGCGCGGTCCCAGTCGCCGACCTGGAAGGTGACGTGGTGGATGCCGGGGCCGCGGCGCTCGAGGAAGCGCTGGATGAACGAGCGCTCGCCGACGGGCTGGAGGATCTCCCAGTGCATCTGCCCGGTCGGGATGTCCAGCACCGTCGTCGCGAAGGGCCGTTCGTCCTCCTCCCCGCGGCGGCCGAGCCGCATCCCGAAGACGCGCTCGTACCAGTCCGCGAGGACGTCGCGCTCGCCGTGCGCGTGCGAGAGATGGTCCAGCGCAACGATGCCGAGCGCGCCCTCGTGATCCTCGGCGGGCGGCGGTCGCTCACCCCCGTCCTCCGGGCCGCGCAGGCGGAAGAGGAAGCCCTGCCCGCCTCGCGAGGGGTGGATGTCGACCTCCTCGCCCGGTTCGCTGCCATCGCCGGGATCGCCCCGCCAGGGCTCGATCTCGTGGCTGCGCAGCTCCTCGACCGTGGCATCGAGGTCGGGGACGCGCAGCACCAGGTTGTGGATACCCGGCCCCAGCGGACTGTCGATGAAGGCCTGCAACGGCGAGGACTTGAGCGTCGGCGCGGCCACCTCCCAGTCGACGTCGGAGCGGCCGGGCATCGAGAGCCGCACGCGCACCGCGCTGCCGTCGGCGTCGATGGTCGGTTCGCCGGCGCGGAAGCCGAACAGCTCCTCGAACAACGCGACCTGCGGCGGCAACGCCGGGGCCACGACGCCGACGCGGTCGATGCGCGTGATCTCGAGCATGCGCCCTCCGTCCGGCGGCCATCATACGAAACCGCCGCCCTGCGACGAACGGCGCGCCGCCCGTGGCGACCCGGCGCGGCGAGGCAGGCTGTTAGCATCGAGGGGTGCTACCGGGCAGCCTGCTGATCGTCCGCAACCCGCGCGCCCGCCGGGCGCCCTCGGAGGCCGCGCTAGGCGAGGCCGCCGCGCCGCTGCGCGCACGAGGCGTCGCGATCGAGCTGCGCACCACCTCGGCGCCCCGCCACGCCCCCGAGCTCGCCGCCGGGGCGGCCCCCCCCCGCGGCGACCACGAACGCCCCGGCGGGGGCGCCCGGGACAAACACCCCGCCCCCCACCGACACCCCCCGCGCGCCCCCGCCCAGGCCGCCCAGCC
>VXOS01000060.1 GCA_009839925.1 Chloroflexota bacterium | reverse complement strand
GCCGTTGCGGGGCCGGGCCGGCGGCTGCGCCCGCTCTCCCTCACCCTCCGCCCTCTCCCGCGGGGAGAGGGGACCGGATGCGGCCTCGCACGTGGCTACGAGGCGTCCTCCGGCGGCTCGTAGTCGTGGCGGAAGGCGTCGAAGCGGTTGAGCAGGTCGAGGGCGCTACGGCGGTAGCTGAAGCGCCAGGCGCCGTCGACATACTCGAAGCGGTCGATGTAGCGACCGGCCGCGATCGGCTGGAGCGGCAGCGCCGGCGGCCCCTGGAGGATCGTGTAGCAGGACTCGGCGCTCGCCTCGCCGCGATCGAGGTCGACCTCGATCGCGAGGTTCGTCGTGACGTGGCGGGTGCGCGGCGTACCGTCGAAGTAGGCGCGCACGTTGGCCGTGCGGCGCTCGGCGATCTCCTTGCCGCGCCAGCCCACGCCCGAGTCCGCCACGAAGTCCCCGTGCTCGAACAGCTCCGCGATGGCGTCCCAGTCCGCGGCGTCCTGCAACTCGGCGTAGTGGTAGACGAGATGCTCGATCTCGCGGCGCGCGGCGGCGACCGGGTCGGCGGCGCTCATGCCTGCTCCAGCGCCCACGCGAAGTCGGCGAGGATCTCCTCGTAGCGCTCGTCCACGCGCTCCCGCTCGCGCGGGTGCGTGATCACCCAGAAGCGGCCTGCCTGCACGGCGTCGAGCACGCGCCTGCCGACGAGCGCGGGCGACATGCGACCGCGGCCCGCGGTGCGCAGTGCGGGAGTGATCTTGCCCGCGAGATCCGCGGGCGCGTGGCGATGGCCTTCGAACAGCCGGCTGGCGACGCCGCCCGGGCAGAGCACGGAGACGCCGATGCCATCGGCGGCGACTTCGTGGCGGAGGCGGTCGGTGAGCGCCACGACGGCGTGCTTGCTCGCCGCATAGACGGCGACGTTGACCGGGGGGACCGTGAGCCCGGCCATCGAGGAGGTGTTGACGATGTGCGCCTCGCCCGCCTGCTCGCGCATGCGCGGGACGAACGCCTGGGCGCCGTGCACCGCGCCCATCACGTTGACGCGGAACAGCCACTCCCAGTCCGCGTCCGTGCTGTCCACGATCGACGTCTCGACGATCACGCCGGCGTTGCAGCAGAGCAGGTTGACCTCGCCGAACTCCTCGTAGGCACGCTCCGCGAGCGCGTCCATCGCCGTCCGGTCGGAGACGTCCACCTGCACGGCGAGCGCGTCGACGCCGCTCTCGCGGGCCGCCGAGGCGACACGTTCCGCGCCGTCGAGATCGATGTCGGCGACGACGACGCGCATCCCGGCTTCGACGCAGGCGCCGACGATGCCCTGGCCGATGCCGCTGCCGCCGCCGGTGACGACGGCCACCTTGCCCTCGAGCTGCTCCATCGCCGCCGCCTTAGCGTTCGCTGGCCCACGCGTAGGCGTCGCGCAGAGCCTCGTAGCGCTCGTCGATGACCCCGAGGTCGTCGCCCCGCGCGTGCGTGATGATCCAGAAGCGGTCCGCCCGCACGGCGTCGAGCACGCGCCTGCCGACCTCCGCGGGTTCCATGCCGCCCGCGCCGTCGGTGCGCGTCGCGGGCGTGACCTGGTCCGCGAGGTCGGCGGGCACGTTGCGGTGCCCCTCGAACAGCCGGGTCGTCACGCCGCCGGGGCATAGCACGGAGACGCCGATCCCGGCGTCGGCCACCTCGTGGCGGAGGCGGTCGGTGAGCGCGATGACCGCGTGCTTGCTCGCCGCGTACGTGCCCACGTCCAGCGGCGGCACGAAGAGGCCCGCGATCGAGCCGGTGTTGACGATATGCGCGTCGCCCTCCTGCTCCCGCATGCGCGGGGCGAACGCCTGCGCGCCGTGCACCACGCCCATCACGTTCACGCGGAACAGCCACTCCCAGTCCGCGTCCGTGCTGTCCTCGATCGAGGTCTCCACGATCACCCCGGCGTTGCAGCAGAGCAGGTTGACCTCGCCGAACTCCTCGTAGGCGCGCTCGGCGAGCGCGTCCATCGCGATCCGGTCGGAGACGTCCACCTCAACGGCGATCGCCTCGGCCCCGCGCTCGCGGGCCGCCTCGGCCACGCGCTCCGCGCCTTCGAGGTCGATGTCGGCGACGACGACGCGCATCCCCGCGTCCACGCAGGCGCCGATGATGCCCTCGCCGACGCCGCTGCCGGCGCCTGTGACCACTGCCACCTTGCCCTCGAGCTGCTCCATCTGAATCTCCTTCCGTCGGTCTCTTCCGCGCCGCTACCCGGCGCTCGCGGCGGCCTCGTCGAACGCGGCGAGCAGGCGCTGCGCGCGTCGCTCGATCGTGCCCCGGCGCTCGGGGTGGGTGATGATCCAGAAGCGGTTGTCGCGCACGGCCTGCACCACCAGCTCGCCCACCTCGCGCGGTTGCATCCGCTCGACCTCGCGGCGTTCCCGGACCGGCGGCGTGACGCGGCCGCGCAGCTCCTCCGGCAGGTTGCGATCCGCGGCGAACAGCTGTGTCGCCACCCCGCCGGGGCAGAGGATCGAGACGCCGATGCCGTCGTCCTCGAGCTCGTTGCGCAGCGTCTCGGAGAGCCCGAGGACGGCGTGCTTCGTCGCGCAGTAGACGCCGACCTCGACGGCGCGGGTGGCCGAGATGCTGGACATCGAGCCGGTGTTGACGATGTGCGCCTCGCCGCCCTGCTTGCGCATCCGCGGCACGAACGCCTGGATGCCGTGCACGACGCCGAAGAGGTTGACGCCGAACAGCCACTGCCAGTCCGCGGGCGTGGTCGAGGCGATCTCGCCGACCGAGATCACGCCGGCGTTGTTGCACAGCAGGTGGACCGCGCCGAACGCCGCATACGCCTCGTCGGCGAGTGCGTCGAGGGCGTCCGGGTCCGTCACGTCCGTCTGCACGGCGATCGCCTCGGCGCCGGTCTCGCGCAGCGCGTTCGCGACCCGCTCCGCGGCGTCTGCCTCGATATCCGCGATCACGACGCGCATCCCCGCGTCCGCGCCGGCGGTGGCGATGCCCTCGCCGATGCCGCTGCCGCCGCCCGTGACGACGGCGACCTTGCCTTCGAGTTGCTCCACGAGCCGCCTCCTTGTTCCGCGCGCGATTCTACGCGGCGATCGTTCAGCGGACCCGTGCGGCGAGTGCGGGAGTCAGTTCGCGCCGTAGACCGCGGTGTCGGGGAAGAAGGCGTACCAGCCGAACCAGTAGGCGAGGTGCCCGTTGATGCGCTCGAGGCGTTCGCCACCGGGGCCGATCAGCGCCTCCTCGGTCACTCGCCACTCGCCGCCCTCGGCGTCGAGCAGCGCGTCGGGGTCGTCTCCGGGCGCGAAGAAGCGGTCGCGCTCGAAGGCCCGCACCTCGCCGCCGGAGTCGTAGACGACCGGGCCGATGCGCTCGTTCCTGCCCTCCGTCTGCACCTCGCCCCGCGCGGCCACGAGGACGACCGGCTGGTCACCGACGGCGTCGTTGACGACGCGCTCCTTCGCGATCGCGGTCAGCCGGTAGGCCTTGCGGTCGCCGCCGATGCGGAGGCCGTAGACGAAGTTCTTGAGGCCAAGCTCGTTGCTCTCGATCCAGACCGGGAACATCGTGGAGCTCTCGGCGAAGTATTCGCCGTAGGCCGCGCCGGGCTCGTAGGGGCGGTAGTAGCCGGTGTTGATGTCGATGACGTCGGTCTCGGGGTGCTGGGCGAGCCAGTCCCCCCAGGTGGTGAGCACGACCGGGAGCAGGCTGAGCTGGAGCGGGTTGCCCTCGGTGTCCGTCGTGCCCACGAGTTCGCCGAGCACGGGCCTGCCGGTGAACTGGTTCCAGAGCGTGGCCGTGAGGCGATCGTACATCAGCTTGTTGCTGCGGTAGAGGAAGCCGGAGGTGCCGAACGTGTACATCTCGCCGTTCGGCGCGCGGCCGTCGTAGGCGATGCCCGCGCCGCACAGCGTGCAGTAGGCGAGCGAGAAGGGCACGCCCCCGACGACGTCGTTCGTCATCTCGTGCCAGTCCATGATGCGCAGCGGGTAAGCGCGCGCCTCGCCGTTGATGAAGATGCCGAAGACCGCCTCGTGCGATCCCAGCCAGTCCGCCTCCGCGGGCGCGATCGCGCGTGGCAGGTCGAGCGGCGGGATGCCGTCGGGGCGCACGCCGCCCCAGACGATCTCCTCGACGCGGATCGCCGAGGGGTGCTGGTCGTCCAGGAAGTCCTGGAAGCGCTCGTCGATGTTCGCGAGCAGCCGGCCCTTCCAGCTCAGGTAGCCAGGCGGTGGAACCAGGTCCGTCGCGCCGTACCACCTCAGCCAGCTGAAGTAGTCGTAGCCGATCGTTTCGCCGGTGAGGTAGTCGAGGGCGTATCCGTACTCGAAGCGGTCGGGCCCCACCGAGATCAGGCGGGTAAGGCGCGCGAACAGCATGTCGATCAGCACGGCGACGAAGCGCTGGTCCCCGGCGGCCGCGATGCGCCACAGCGCATCCTGTGCCGGGCCGTCCACGGGTGAGTGAATGAAGGCGTTCAGCAGGTTCGCGGCCTCGCTGTCGGAGATCGGCCCGGAGTCGACGCCGGAAGGCACCTCGAAGGCGGGCCTGGGCGTGGGCGTCGGCCTGGGTGTGCGCGTGGGCGTCGCGCGCTCCTCGGCCGCCGTTGCCTGCGCGACCTCCGGGCTGGCCGTGGGAGTCGCGTCCGGCGCTGCGGTCGCCGTCGCGGGCGCGGCGTCGTCGTGTTCCCCACCGCAGGCGACGAGGCAGGCGGCAGCGAACAGGACGAGCGCGGAGAGCAGAGTCCGGCGACGCTGCATCGTGTGCACCTCGATCGCGTGAACATTGCCCAACCAGCGTATGAGCGCGCGCAGGCGGTGCGCCACCGGTTCGCGGCTGCTACGCGCCGTCGAGGACCTCGAGCGCCTCGCGCACCATCGCCTCCACCCACTCGGGGCGCTCCAGCGGCGCGAAGTGACCGCTGCCCTCGGCCACCCACTCGTAGGCGCGCCGCGGCTGCGAGGCCGCCTCGGGGTCCGTCGTCGAGTGGAGGCCGCGCGAGCCGCTGCCGCGGCCGATCCAGACCGGGCAGTCGAGCTCCGGCAGGGCGGACCACAGCTCGGCCGTGCCGCCGCCGGTGAACACGGCGGCCTCGGTCTCGCGCGCGCAGGCCAGGTGCACCGTCCCGTCGCTGCCGACCGCCCGCAGGCCGGAGTCGACGAAGCCCGCGAAGACCTCGGGGTGCCAGGCGTCGTAGGGGGAGCGGACACGCAGGTGCTCGGCCGCCGCCTCGCGGCTGGGCCACTCGTAGCGGCGTCGCAGGGCGACCTCGACCATCTGATTCGCGTTGCCGCCGCCCGGCCCGCCCGGCGGCTTCAAGGGCGCCTCGATGAGCAGGAGCGCCGCCACGAGGTCCGGACGCTCCAGCGCGAGCAGGGCGCCGACGCCGCCACCAAGCGAGTGCCCGACGATCACGAGTCCCGACCAACCCTCGATGACCGCCAGCCGTTCCACGTCGTCGGCCATCTCGGCCCAGCGCGCGACCGGCAGGTCGCAGCGCGATGCGCCGTGCCCGCGCAGGTCGAGCGCGATCGGTCGGCAGGCATCGGTCAGGGCGCCGGCCGTCGGCCTCCAGACGCCGCGCGTGAAGCCGGTGGCGTGCAGGAACAGCACCGGACGCGGGCGCTCGCCCACCCACTCATCGAGGACGAGCACGGCCTCGCCGAGGTCCACCTCGCGCGTGCGGTAGGTCACGCTCACGGCGTCCACCGGCGGCTCAGCGCGCCCGCGCGGGGCGGCCGATCCGCAGCGAGTGAAGCAGCTGGTGCGTAGCGGCGGCGACCTCGTCGACGGCGGTGTCGAAGGCCTCGGCGTTGTGCGCGGCGGGCTGGCGGAAGCCGCTCACCTTGCGCACGAACTGCAACGCGGCGGCCTCGATCTCCTCGTCGCCGGCGAGTTGAGCGCCCTCGCGAAGGGTCTTGATGCTCCTGCACATGCGCGGAGGGTAGCAGGCGCGGCGCACGAGTCGCAGCGCCGCCCGGCCTCAGGCGGCGGCGTCCTCGGAGGGCGCGAGTTCGCGGTCGCCGGCGCGGCGCCAGAGCAGCCAGCAGACGACCGCGACGGCGAGCAGCAGGGCGCTGGGCCCGGCGAGCGCGTGGCCGAGAGCGATGCGGGAGACGAGCGCGCTCAGCGACAGCATGACGAAGATCGTCGCGAACTGGGCTCCGAACTGCTGGAGCGAGAGCGCGGTCGCCCGCTCGCTGTCCGGCACGCGCCGTGAAATGTAGACGGCGCTGATGGGGTGCAGCGCGTTCTGCGCGAACGGCGCCAGGGCGAACAGTGGCACGAACCAGAGCAGGCCGCCGCTGCCGCCGAGCAGCGCGATCGCCCCGACGACGGGCAGCAGCAGCAGTACTCCGCTCATCCCAAGCCGCCGCGAAAACCAGTCGGCGCTCCACCCGCCGGTCGCCGCGATGAGCATCATCGCGGCGGCGACCCAGCCGAACGCGCCGACGGGCACCTCGTAGCCGATCAGCACCGGCTGCCAGACCGTGAACGCGGCGAAGCCGGCCACCCAGGGGAGCGCGCCCAGCGTCGCCGCCCAGCGCAGCGAGGGCACGCGCAGCACACGGCGCGAGGCCGAGAGGCCCGTGGCGAAGAACGAGTCCGCCGCGCCGCCGGGATCGCGCGGCGGCTCATCGAGGCGGAAGGCAAGGCTGGCCGCGGCGACCGTGAGGATGCCGCTGGCGACGATCGGCCAGGACAACGGCGTGACCGTCGCCATCAGGCCGCCGATGATCGTGAAGCCGGCGACCGCGAGCGTCATCATCCCGTTGAGCCGCCCGGCCACCGCAGGGAACTCGCGCACGCGGCCCACCGCGCGCAGCGCATCGAACAGGTAGGCGTCGTCGGCGCCGCTCATCAGCGCGGTACCGATGCCGAACAGCACGTAGGCCGTAAGCAGCACCGGCAGCACATCGGCGAGCGCAAAGACGAGGAACCCGCCCGAGATCAGCAGCGACCCGGAGAGCATGCTGATCCGTCGTCCGTAGCGATCCGCGACGACCCCCGTGGGCACCTCGGACAGGAGCGAGCTGGCGAAGAAGACGGCGTCGAAGAGCAGCACCTGCCCAATCGTCAGCCCGCGCGTCTCGACGAGGTAGACGACCCAGATCGCCTCGCCCAGCCAGGCCCAGCGCAGCACCCACCAGTACGGGAGCAGCCGCAGGCTGCGCTCCATGCGCGCGTCAGTGGGCGGGGACTCCTGCATCGGGCGACCGCGCGCCCGGGCGCGCTACTCGCAGCAGGCCGGGTCGTCGCAGTCCCCGGGCACGCCGGAGGCCGTGACGATCTCGATCATCGCCGGTTCGTCGTCGGTCACCGTGTAGACCTCCCAGGCGAGGCCGTCCGGGTCGCTGACCCAGACCTTGTCCTGCTCGGCGTGGCAGCAGACGACGCCGTCCTCGACACGCGTCTCGAGCCCGGCCGCTCCGAGGCGCCGCGTCTCGGCGATGACTCGCTCGGTGCTGAACACCTCGACGCCGATGTGGTTGAGGGACTGACCGCCGGGCTGCTCGATCAGCACCAGCTTGAGCGGCGGATCGGCGACCTCGAAGTTGGCGTAGCCGGGCCGCACTTTGTGCGGCTCCGTGCGAAACAGCTCCGAGTAGAAGCCAATCGCGGCATCGAGGTCGGAGACGTTGAGCGCCAGTTGTACGCGGGATTCGGGAGCAGCGGAGCTGGTCTGATCGGTCGTGGTCATGTTCGCCCCCTCGCAGCGAGTGTGCGTGTGATCTCTCGATCGATGATCGCCCAATCGCGGCCGGGATGCGAGCGCCTGCCAGCGGGAGACGGCTACGGCGCCTCGCGGCCGAGCAGCACCACGTCGGTGAAGAGCGCGCCCGCGCCGCCGTTGGTGCACATCGCGACCTCGGCGCCCTCCACCTGGCGGTTGCCCGCCTCGCCGCGCAGCTGCTTCGTGCCGGAGATCACCTTCTGCAGCAGCTGCGCCGTGCCGGGGTGTGCGAAGGACATCGTGCCGCCGTCGGTGCAGACGGGGAACTCGCCGCCGACGCGGATGCGGCCGTCCATGACGAACGGGCCGCCCTCGCCGGGACCGCAGAAGCCGTAGGTCTCGAACTGGCGAATGATCTCGAACGAGAACGGGTCGTAGAACTCGCATACGTCGATGTCGGACGGACCGAGGCCGCAGGCCTCGAAGGCCTGTCTCGATGAGTACGACCCGACGTCGCCCGTGACGTGCCAGAGCGGTCCGGCGACGTAGGCCTGCCCACGCGAGTCGAGGCCGCCGCCGAGGATGTGGATCGGCGTGACATCGAGGTCGCGCGCGCGCTCGGCCGTGGTGAGCACCATCGCGGCCCCGCCCTCGCTGGTCATCGCGCAGTCCAGCAGGTGGAACGGGTCGGCGATCATCGCCGAGTTGAGCACGTCGTCGGGCGTGATCACGCGGCCGGTGTAGACCGCGTCCGGGTTCATCCCGCCGTGCGTGCGGATCGCCGAGGCGACCTCGGCGAGGTGCTCGGGCTTCGTGTCGTACATGTGCATGTGGCGCTGGGCGATCAGCGCGAACTCGGCGGCGGTGTAGAGGCCGAAGCATTCCACGAACTCGTTCGAGGGCCGGGTCCACGGCGCGGTCGAGGCTCGCTCCGTGTAGGCGCCGGCCTGACCGTTGCCGACGACGACGGTGTTGGCGTACCCGGCGGCGATGGCGGCTGCCGCCTGGAGCACCGCGGGGATGCCCATGTTCGCGACGCCCACCCAGGTCGGGCGCCCTCCGAGCTGGTGCACCCACTGGCGCTGCCCGCCGCCCCCGCCGGTGCCGGTGCTGACGTTGACGCCGTCGATGTCGGAGACCTGGAGGCCGGCGTCGGCGATCGCGCCCTTAACGGCGTCGAGGGTGATCGAGAAGGAGCTGTGCTCGTTGAGGTAGCGCGACTGCACCGTGTTGTACGCGCCGACGATCACGACGTCATGCAGGTCCTTGCGCGGCATAGCGGCTCCGTCATCGACTCGGCGGCGGGTTGCTGGCAGTCATGCTAGCCGGAGCGGCCCGCAGCATCGAGCCGGGAGCGATGGCGACTGGGAGCCACCACCGCGACAATGGCCTTCGAGGGAGGCCACATGACCGAGCAGGATCCCAATCTGCAACGCAACGCCGAGGCGACCGCACGCCTGGGCGATCTCGTCGCCCGCCTCGGCAGCGCCGACCTGGAGCGCTCGCTGGGCGGGGGTTGGACGGTGGCCTTCGCCCTCGTTCACCTCGCGTTCTGGGATGCGCGTCAGACGGCCGCGCTCGCGGGCTACACGAGCAGCCAGGCGTTGCCGTCACCAGAGGACGAGACGGTCAATCCGACGCTCGAAGCCGTCGCGGCGATGTTCGACCCGGCGGCCGCAGGCCCCGCCGCCGTCGAGGCCGCCGGGGCGGTGGACGCGGCCGCGGCCGCCCTCAGCGCGGAGCAGCGCTCGACGCTGCGCGAGGCGGGGCAGGAGTACGCCTTCCGCCGCTGGCCCCACCGCGAGGAGCACATCGCCCAGATCGAGGCGGCGCTCCCGTAGGGAGCCGTCCGAGGCAGCTCAGGCCGGGGCGAGTGTGAGCCGGTAGCCGACCTGCCGGACCGTTTGCAGGTAGCGCGCGGCCGGGCCGATCTTCGAGCGGATGCGCGAGACGAGGACCGCGAGGCGGGCCCGGTGGTCGTCCTCGGCGGCGCCCCACAGCGCCTCCGCGATCTGGTCGTAGCCGACCACGCGGCCACCGCCCCCGGCGATGACGTAGAGCGTCTCGAACTCCATGTAGGTGAGCGGAGCGGGTTCGTCCGCCACGGTGACCCGGAAACGCTCGCGGTCGACGATCAGGTCGCCGACCGTGATGCGCGCCTCGGGAGCGCCGTCTGCAGGTGGACTACCGATGAGGTTGCTCGTCATCGTCTCGCCTGGTCCGTTGGGTCCGTTGCCGCCGGGCCCCGGAGGCGCCTCCCGCGAGGAAGGGCGCCTCCAGGGCCGGCGTCAGACCGCTGCGCTCCACGCCAGGAACAGGAGGTTCCTAGAGCGCAGCCTCGTCCGCTTCTCCGGTGCGGATCCGCACCGCGCTGGCGACCGGGCTGACGAAGATCTTGCCGTCCCCCACCTGCCCGGTGCGGGCCGCGTCCACGATGCGCTCGACGATCGCGTCCACGTCCTCGTCCTTGACGACCAGCTCGATCTTGACCTTCGTCAGGTACTCGACCGCGAAGGTGCGGCCTCGCCACTGCTCGGTCACGCCGCGCTGGGTGCCGTGGCCACGCACCTCCGTCAGCGTCATGCCGGCGTGGTCGAGGTCCTCGAGCGCACTCTTGACCACGTCAAGCTTCTCGGGGCGAATGATCGCCTCAACTCTCTGCACGGGTCGCCTCCTCGTCTGCCTCGGGCGCACCGCCGGCGATCGGGGCGCCGGAGCTGCTGGACAGGGCCGCCGCGCCGAAGTGCGCTCCGAACGGGTCCCTGCCGCCGGTGAACTCGGGGTAGGCCTCCATCGCGTGCTCGGCGACGTCCAGGCCGCTCTCCTCCTCGGCCTCGGAAACGCGCAGGCCGACCGTGTACTTGATGGCCGTGAACAGGATCACCGAGGTCAGCACGGTCCAGACGCCCACGGCGATCACGCCGAGTGCCTGGATCAGGAGCTGCTCGATGCCTCCACCGACCAGCAGCCCGTAGCTGCTCGAGTCACCATAGTTCGGCGCGAGATTCGCCTGCGTGGTGAAGAGACCAACCGCGAGCGTGCCCCAGATGCCGTTGAAGAGGTGCACCGGCACCGCTCCCACGGGGTCGTCGATCTTCAGGTTGTCGAGCAGCTCGACGCCGAAGACGATGACCGCCCCTGCGACGATGCCGATCACGACCGCCGCCCACGGCTCCACCGTGGCGCAGCCGGCCGTGATGCCGACCAGGCCGCCCAGCACGCCGTTGAGCGTCAGCGAGAGGTCCGACCTGCCGGTGCGCAGCCTCGAGATGACCATCGCCGTCGCGGCGCCGGCCCCGGCGGCCAGCGTCGTCGTCACGGCGACCCGCGCGGCGAGGTCGGCGAAGCCGCCGCTCAGCCCGAGGGTCGAACCGGCGTTGAAGCCGTACCAGCCGATCCAGAGGATCATCACGCCGAGGAAGCCCAGCGGCATCGAGTGACCGGGCAGCGGATTGACGCTGCCGCCGGCGTTGTACTTGCCGCGGCGCGCTCCAACCATGATCGCGCCCACCAGCGCCGCCCAGCCGCCGACCGAGTGGACGACGGTGGAGCCGGCGAAGTCGATCATGCCGTTGTCGCCGAACTGGATGTCCGAGGCGTACGCGCTCAGGAAGCCGTCACCCCAGGCCCAGTGCGTGACCACGGGGTAGATCACCGCGGTGATCACGACCGTGTAGACCAGGTACGCCGCGAACTTCGTGCGCTCGGCGACAGCGCCGGACACGATCGTCGCGGCCGTGGCCGCGAAGGCGAACTGGAAGAAGAATCCGGCGTAGTCCGCGTCTTCTCCGCCGTAGAAGAAGCTTCCCCCGCCAAAGAACTTGATGTCGATGAACTCGGTGGTGCCGTAGGCGAGGCCCCAGCCGACTGCCCAGTAGGCGATCGCGCCGAACGAAAGGTCCAGCGCGTTCTTCATCAGGATGTTGGTGACGTTCTTCGAGCGGATGAATCCCGACTCGACCAGGCCGAAGCCGGCCTGCATGAACAACACCAGGATGCCGGCGATCAGCAGCCACGCGATGTCAATCGCGGACGTCAGGTCGTCGATCGCGTCCCCTACCTCCTGAGCATTCGCGAACCCGGTTCCGGCGGCAAACGCCGCCATTGCTCCGACCGCCGCAGCGACGACGGTTCGATGGCGCATCCTCATAGACGCCCCCCTTCCTTCCGGGGAACGCTAGGAGCGCGCCGTTTCGTCGCAGTGTCACCACTGTGAAATGTAGATAACGGGATTATGTCCGCAGCGTTACGGCCCTGTTACGCCGGGTGCGCCGCCTCGAGCATGTGGCCGTGACGGCCGAGATACTCGCGGACCGCCAGCAGCGCCGCGATGCCGTCGCCGGTCGCGGATCCGAGCTGCTTCGTCGACCCGGCCCGCACGTCGCCGGCCACGTAGACGCCCTCGAGCGAGGTCGCGAAACCCTCGCTGGCGACGAAACCCCACTCGTCCAGCTCCACGGCCCCGCGCAGGAACTCCGTGTTCGGCGTCAGGCCGATGAAGACGAAGACGCCAGCCGGGCTCCACGAGAGATCCTCGCCACTCTCGCTGTTGCGCGCGCGGACCTCCTGCAGGCGGCCGCCCCGCCCGAGGAGTTCGACCACCTCGGTGCTGGTGTGGACCTCGATGGCCGGGTGGCTGAGCACCTTGTCCTGCAGCAGCTGCGAGCCCTTCAACTCCGGGCTGCGCTCCAGGATGCGCACGCGCTCCGCGAAGTTGGTGAGGAACAACCCCTCCTCGAGGCCGGAGTTGCCGCCGCCGATGACGAGCAACTCCTCCGAGCCGCGGTAGAACGGCCCGTCGCAGGTCGCGCAGAAGTGCACGCCCGCGCCGATCAGCCCGTCCTCGCCGGGCACCTCGAGACGGCGGTAGGAGGAGCCGGTGGCGATCAGGGCGGCGTGGGCGTTGATCTCCTGCCCGGAGCTGAGCGTCAGCGAGACATCGCCCTCCTGCTCGTCGGCGCGCAGGTCGGAGACCGACACCGCCTCGAGCATCTCGACGCCGTAGCGCCGGGCCTGCCGCACGAAGCGGTCGGCCAGCTCGCCGCCCTCGATGCCGTCCGGGAAGCCGGGGTAGTTGTCGACGCGCTCGGTCACGCCGGCCTGCCCGCCGAGCGAGCCGCCGTCGACGATGATCGCGTCGATGCCCTCGCGCGCCGCGTAGATGCCGGCCGCGAGTCCGGCCGGACCGCCCCCGATGATCGCGAGGTCGTAGAAGGCGCGCTCGGCCTCGATGTTGAGGCCGAGCTTACGGGCGAGTTCCTCGTTCGAGGGCTCCAGCAGGGAGCTGCCGTCCGGGAAGATGATCGTCGGGATCGTGCGTCCGCCGTTCTGCAGCTCCTCGACGAAGCGCAGGCCCTCGGCGTCCGTGTCGATGTCGATCCAGTCGTACTCGACGCGGTGCTCGCCCAGGAACTTCTTGGAGCGCCGGCAGTCCGGGCACCACGGGGCCCCGTAGACCTGTATCTCCGCCATGGCGCTCTCCCTTCAGAGATCGGCCGCATTGCCCGCCAGCCGCGAAGGCCTCGATAGAATGATCCCAGAAGCGCGGCGCTCGCGCCCCCTCGGCGGGGAGTCTGCGGCGCAGCGCGTACCGGAGGTCGCATGGGGCAGCCGCAGCGCAGCGAGGGAACGGCGCGGCTGCTCGCGCTGTGCGGCGCGCTGCTCGCGCTGCTGCTCCTCGCCTGCACCAGCCCGGCCGAGGAGCCGGCCGAGGCGACCGCGACGCCGGCGGATGCGAGTTCGGGCGTGACGACCGCCACCCCGCTGCCGACGGCGTCCCCGACCCCGACCGAGCTGACTCCCGAGGAGGCGGTGGCGGCGTGGGGCCGCCAGGTCTGCGCCGCAGCCAGCGCCTTCACCGTCGACTTCCTCCGCAGCGGCGACTCGCAGGATCCGAGCGAGCTGAACCTGGAGGCGCGCAAGGACCGCGCGGCGGCGATGTTCCCCGTGCAGTACAGCGCCGTGCGCAGGGCCGCGGACATCCTCGAGGCGATCAACCCGCCGCAGCGAACGGCCGAGCTGCACCGGCTGCTGCTGACGACCTACCGCGATCTGGACGCCGCGCTCCAGGAGCAGGAAGAGATCATCGCCGAGGCGACGAGCCCCGAGGAGATCGCCGACAGCAACCTGCCGGTAGACGAGCTGATCAGCCTCGCCTTCCGCCAGGCCTCCCTGCTCGCCGACGGCGGCTACTGCGAGTAGCGCCCCTACCCGAGCAGCTCCGCGGGGTTCTCCCGCACCATCCGTCCGATGTCCGAGGCCGCGTAGCCGGCGTCGAGGAAGTGCTCGATCCAGAGGCCGAAGCCAACGGGCGCCTCGGGGTTCCGGGCCTGGCCGAAGTCGGTCGAGAGAATGACGTGCTCCGGGCCGACGGCGCGGACCTGGGACTCGATCAGCTCCCACTGCTCATCACCGTCCTCGTGGCTGGTGGCAGTCGCCACCTGCTCCACGTAGGCGCCGAGGCCGGCCAACTCCTGCTGCACCTCCACGGTGATGTAGAACGAGCCGTGCGTGACGACCGTGCGAATCCCGCGACGGCGTGACTCGCGCCCGATCACGGCCACCTCCGGCGTGGAGAGGTGGCCGGTGGCCAGCACGGCGTCGTGCTCGCCGATCAGGTCGAGGATCGCCATCACCTCGTGACGGAGATCGCCCATCTCGTCGAGGATGGTGATGCCCGGGCCGGGGCTGTGGCGGCCGCCGGGTCGGTGGTCTCGCCAGGCCTGCGCGTCGAACGTGGGCATCCACACCATCGTCGTGCCGATCCGCATCGCGACGCTGACAGCCTCCATGTTGAGCCCGCCGACGCAGTGGTCGAGCGCGATGCCGCCATAGACGCGGATGTCCTCGTTCTGGCGGTCGAGCAGCCAGGCGAGCGGTTGCGTGTTGTACTCGTGGCTCTTCAGGACGATGCCGCCCATGCCCGCCTCGACGGCGCGCTCAACGAGCGCGGCGGCGTCCATCCGCCGGTCGGCGTACGGGTCGGGGGAGGCGTGCACATGCACGTCGATCGCGCCTTGCAGCAGCTCGCGCGCGTCCTCGCGCACATCGTCGAGCGTCGCTTCGCGGTCGAACCTCAACATGCAGCCACTCCTCCCCCTCGGAGAGTCCGTCTAGTCCGCCAGCAGCTTGGTGTGGTCCCAGGAGGAGATCTTGCCCGGCCGGATGCGCACAACGATGCGCTTCGGCACGGCGCGGCGGCGGTCCGGGCGGGCCTGCGCGCCCGCGCGGGCTGTGTCGCCGCCCGGTCCCTCGCTGTAGTACTTCACGCCGATCAGGCGCATCACGTTGCGCGTCACCTCGACGTCGTCGAGGAGTTCCGCCTCGCCCTCGATCATCACGCCGCGCAGCTGGTCGTAGACCGTGCCGTCCTCGATCAGCAGTGTGACGCGCGGGTCGCGCTCGATGTTGCGGACCTTCTGCGAGGATCGGTAGGTGGTGAAGACGACGCGGCCCTCGTCGTCGACGGAGAACCACATCGGCACAAGGTGCGGGCGGCCGTCGGGGCCAATGCTGGCCACCTGCAGCGTGTGGGCCGTCTCGAGGAACTCGCGCAACTCCTCGTCGCTCAGGCGGATGCGATCGCGCAGGTTCGGCACCGGCGCCTCCCTTCGGCATATGGAGGCCGCATCATAGCGCCTCGCACCGGCCGGGCTCCGCCATGCGAACTCCGCTGCGCCGGGCGTGCGGTAGGCTGTGCCGCGAGGGCCGGAGGAGGCCGCGCATGGAGCTGCGCCTGTTCCCGCTGCACACGGTGCTCTTCCCGGGCATGCCGCTCCCGCTCAACGTCTTCGAGCCGCGCTACCTGCAACTGGTGCAGGAGTGCCTGGAGCACGAGGAGCCGTTCGGGGTGGCGCTGATCCGCGAGGGCCCCGAGGTCGGCGGCTTCGCGGACCCGTTCATGGTCGGCGCCACCGCACGCATCGAGCAGGTCGCGCAGGGCATGCTGAACGCGATCCAGCTGCTCGCGCGTGGCGAGCGCCGCGTGCGCATCCTGGAGCTGCACCACGACCGCCCCTACCTCTGGGCCGATGTCGAGGAGATCGAGGACCGTCCGGGCGAGGCGCCGCAGGAGCTGCTGGAGCGCGGGCAGGAGTTGCTCGACGAGTTCGAGCGGCTGCGCTTCAGCTCGCAGGGCGGCTACGTGCGGACGCGCTCGCCGGAGCCCGTCTCGAAGCCGCCGGGCGTGCTCGCCGACGCGATCGGCGCGACGGGGGCGGGCAGCCCCGCGGAGCGGCAGGAGCTGCTGGAGCTCCTCGACCCCGGCGTCCGGCTGGAGCGCGCCGTGGCGATGTTCGCGCCGCTGATCGAGCAGATGCGACAGCGCTCGACGGACAGCGCTGTGCGCCGCTGGAGCGAGCCGGGCGCGCTCAACTAGCCTCGCGGGGGTCCGGCGCAACGAGCACGACGGACGAGCGGGCGCGGCGCGGCGGTGGGTTTTACACAACTACGAGCCCACGGGACGTAGAGGGGTGGGGGTTGGGGGGGT
>VXOS01000129.1 GCA_009839925.1 Chloroflexota bacterium | reverse complement strand
TGGCGGCGCGTCGCTTTCTTGTTTACATCCCTCCCGCCCCCGGGGTTTCCCCGCCCCCCCCTCGGGGGCCCCCACCCCCGGGGGCCCCGGCCCCCCCCGGGGGCGCCCCGTGGTTGCCTCGTCCGTGCGGCGCGGCCGCCGCTCGCGGACTCGCTAGGACTCGATCGGCGAGTCCTCGCGGTTGCCGTACTCGATCCACGAACCGTCATAGACGCGCACGTCGTCGTAGCCGAGCAGGTCGCTCAGGACGAACCAGGTGTGCGTGGCGCGCACGGCCGTCTGGCAGAGCGTGTAGATCGTTCCGTCCGCCTCGACACCCTCACCCTCGTAGAGCGCGCGCAGCTCGGCGGCCGGCTTGAAGCGGCCGTTCTCATCGAGGGCGCGGCTCCACTCGACGTTCACCGACTCCGGAATGTGGCCGCCGCGGTCGGCGCGCACGTCGCGCCCGGAGTACTCCTCGGGCGAGCGCGCGTCGCAGACGAGGACGCTCGGATCCTCGATCGAGGCGATGATGTCGTCCCAGCCGACGATGATGTCGTTGTTGGGCGAGGAGCTGAACTCGTACGTAGCGGCCGTGATGCTCGGCGTTGCGGTGCTGATCTCGCGACCCTCCGATTCCCAGAGCGGGAAGTCGCCGTCGAGCAGCCGCACGTCCTCGTGGCCGTAGACGGCGAGCACCCAGAGGCCGCGCGAGCCCCAGATCGAGCCGCGGGCGTCGTAGAAGACGATCGTCGTGTCGGCCGTCGCGCCGATCGCCCCGAACCCGGCGGCCACGTCCGCCGCGGGCGGGATCAGGCCCGGTACGCCGTCGATCTCGACCTGCAGCGCCGTGCGCGGGATCTGCACCGCGCCGGGGATGTGCCCGGCGGCGTAGTCGTCCGCGCCGCGGAGGTCGATCAGCAGCACCGAGTCGTTGTCGAGGTTGTCCTCGATCCACTGTGTGGTGACCAGCCGCGACGTGTCGGCGTAGCCCCGATCATCGAGGCCGGTGACCTGCTCCACCTCGTCGTCACCGCCGCAGGCGGCGATCAGCGCCGCGCCCGCCAGCACCAGCAGCGCCAGCAGGCCGGTGGTACGGCCGAACAGCCTCGTTCCTCGTCTCGTTCCGGTTTCTCGTCTCATCGTGCCCCTCGCCTTCCGTTCATCCATGGAGCGGGCATGGCCGCTCGGTTGGTTGGATTCGTGCATTGCTAGCCCGCTGCCGCCGTCTCGGCGTTGAAGATGTGGATCTCCCACTCGCCGGGACGCCGTTCGCTGATCTCGCACCCATAACCGCGCTTCATCGCCTCCGGCGGAATCGTCGAGAGCGCCGGCGGATGGTCCGTCCAGACGCGCAGCTCCGGAACGCCGGGGCGCACGTCGTCCAGCTCCCGATTCGTGCGCAGCATGGGGTACGGACAGATCTCGCCGCGCACGTCCAGCACCGGCGTCTCGTTCTGCTCGCTCATCGGGGCACCCCCTTCACTCCCTGGTGGAGCTGTTCCCTGACTCTGTTGCCGCAGCCGGGCGCTCGCCCGGCGAGAGGCTCAACTCGCGTGCGCCGTCCGAGGGCGGCTCGACGCGGCAGCGCACGCCCCGCTCGGCCGCCGCGGGCAGCACGTACGTGGCGACGACGTCGAGGTCCGTGACGATGCGCAGCGCCGCGCCCTCGGCGGCGCGCTCGACGGCGGCGTGCGCGCTCTGCATCTGCTCGGCCGGTGGGCGGCCGCGCAGGTCCAGCAGCTCGGCGGGCCCGGCGCTCACGGGAACCTCCGGATGAACGCCGTGCCCGCGTAGGCGCCGACGACGAGCGCAATGGCGTAGACCCAGCCGTTCAGCGCGAGCGACGGGATCGCCGAGAAGAAGGCGCCGAGCGTGCAGCCGAGGCCGAGCCCTGCGCCGTAGCCCATCACCACCCCGCCGGCGAGCGACTGCACGTAGCGTCGCGGTCCTCGCGGCACGCGCAGCCGGAACTCGCGCGCCAGCAGCGCCGCCGTGAACGCCCCGGCGATGATGCCCGCGTTGAGCATGAAGGCGTCGCTGAACCACGTGCCCTCGACGAAGCGCGGGACGCAGCCGGGAATGTCGCTGATGCCCTTCAGCTCGCCTACGCCGGCGCCGATGTTGGCCGCGAAGTCAGTGGACCAGCGGGAGAGCTCGCCGACGACGCCGAGCGGGCGGTAGCGGATGAAGATCAGGATGTTGACAGCGGCCAGCGCGATGCCGCCGATCAGCGGCGTCCACTCGGTGCGGAAAACCTTCCGCGCGAGCGAACCGAGGGTGTTCCCGTCCTCGGAGGCTTCCGGCGCGGCGCTCGAGATGGGGATGGTGAACGTGGGGAGTCCGCGCAGCGCTCGCCGCTCCCACCAGGAGACGGCGACGAAGGCTGCGCCGAGCAACAGGAACGTGATCACGATCGCGCCCGTGTAGTTGAGGTCGGTCGGCAGCCAGGAGATGCGGTCGCTGCTGATCTGGTTGTCCCACCACCAGTTCCAGGTGCGAGCCATCGCGTAGAGCCCGAGGAGGACGCCGCCGATCGCCACCCAGGAGCCGATGTAGCCCTCGCCCATGCGGTAGAGCGAGCCGCTCACGCAGCCGCCGGAGAGCACCATGCCGAAGCCGAAGAGCAGGCCGCCGAGGACGGTCGCGATGCCGAGCGGCAGGATGTGCGCGTCGGACGGCAGCACGCCCGAGCCGGGGTTGGGAACGACGGTGGCCATGATCATCGCGAAGCCGGCGGTGGCGACGGCGAGGCCGGCGATGATGCCTCGCAGCATCCGGCCCTGGCGCATCAGGAAGAGGTCGCGGAAGCCGGCGACGAAGCAGAAGCGGCTGCGCTGGCAGATCGCGCCGAAGGCGACGCCGGAGATCCAGAACACCGGCCACGCCGCGTCCGTGCGCAGCGCGATCAGGTACACGATCGCGAGGCCGACGAGGGCGAGCAGCCCTCCAGCCGTGGAGCGATCGAGCGTGCGCACGGACGCGGGGAGCGCGGTCATGGAAAAATGTTGGCATAGTAGGGTGACTAAGTCAACAATAGCCCAGCCAATTGCGACAGTGACTCACAAGGTGGGGAGCGGAGGCCGCCGGCGACCCGGTCGCGGCGTGCGATGAGGTGGAGCTCGCAGCGGTCGGGCTCCGGTCCACCGAGCCGTCTCGTGTGAGCCCGGATGCCCGATCGCTGCTACCATCGGCGCGCTGCGAGCGGACCGGGCCGATGGCGCCCGCGACAGTGCGAGGAGCGAGGATGCCGAAGCAATCCCCCGTACCGGACGAACTCGACCAGCCCTTCTGGGACGCCTGCAACGAGGAGCGGCTCGTCATCCAGAACTGCGTATCCTGCGACCGCCTGCAGCATCCGCCGGAGGCGGAGTGCTTTGGGTGCGGCTCCGGCAACGAGCTCGAGTGGCGCGAGATGAGCGGCCGCGGCCGGATCCACAGCTACGGCGTGGTCTACGACAACACCGTTGCGCTGCGCATCCCGGACCAGCCGTTCAACCTCGCCGTGATCGAGCTGGAGGAAGATCCCGAGATCACGCTGGTGTCCAACCTCCCCGGCGTCCCGCTCGACGAGGTCGAGATCGGGGCCGCGGTTACGGTGATCTTCGAGGAGACACCGGCCACGGGCCAGAAGATCCCGGAGTGGCAGGTGGTCGAGTGACAGCCCGCCCGACGCGACGCGACATCGCCCGAAAGGAATAGCCGATGCCCACGCCCAACCGTCTCGGTAGCACCGCGCCCGAATCGATCTTCCGCAGCCAGGAGGGCCTCGGGGTCTGGGAACACAAGGGCAAGGTCGCGGCGGTCGGCATCGGCCACTCGCCGACCGCACGCCGCTGGGATGGCACCGCCGAGAACACGATCGGCGCCTGGTGCCTGATGGCGCTGCGCAAGGCGATCGATGACGCGGGCGTGCCGCCGGAGGAGATCGACGGTCTCGTCTTCCTGCCGACGACCACGACCGGCGCGCACTGGCCGGCCGACCGGCCGATCCCGATGGACATCGTCAACGCCTACGAGACCACCGACGATCCCCTCGACGGCATCGCCAAGCTCACCGACACGTGGCTGCTCAAGAACATGCCGGAGCTGACGAACGTGAAGTTCGTCATGGCGGGCATGGACTGCATGTCCAACGCGATCGCGATCGCCGCGCAGGCCGTCGGCGACGGGATGGCCAACAACTGCCTGGTGCTCAAGGCCTGGCACAACCTCGAGGGCCGCTACAGCCACGGCGGCGCGAACGCCGAGGAGACGATCTCCGGAAACCAGAAGTGGTCGAACCCCTACGGCTCGGCGAACTCCTGGGGCACGGCCCAGCAGTTCCAGCGCTACCTCTGGAAGTACGGCAAGACCAAGGAGATGATGACGCCGTTCATGGTGAACTCCAGGCGCAACGGCCTGATGTTCCCCGAGGGCTACTGGTACCAGCACCGTCCCGAGGAGCTCACCGAGGAGGATTACCTCGAATCGCGCTGGATCGCCAAGCCGGCCAACCTCTTCGACAACGACATCCCGATCCACACCGCGGCGGCGTACCTCATCACCACGGCCGAGCGCGCGAAGGACATGAAGCAGAAGCCCGCCTACATCCTCAACCACGCCGCCGACCGCACGATCCAGCGCGGACTGAACCAAACCCTCGAGGAGGCACAGCGGTCCTGCGCGAGCACCGGGCGCAAGCTCCTCGAGGGCGCCGGGATCAGCGCGAGCGACCTGAGCTTCGAGAACATGTACGACGGGTTCAGCCTCTTCCACGTCTTCCACATGGAGGGCCTCGGCTTCGCCGGCGTGAAGGAGGGCGAGGGTCTGGATCTGTACCAGGAGGACATCAGCATCGAGGGCCCGCACCCCGTCTCGCCCAGCGGCGGCAACGTCGGCAGCGGACGCACGCGCTTCTGGATGCACACCGACTCGATCCAGCAGATCCAGGGGCGGGCCGGCGACCGGCAGATCAGGATTCCCGCCGAGATCGGCGTCTCGGGCGGCCCGCTGCCGCTCTACCACTCCGACTGGATCGTCTGGGGCGCCAGCCCCGACTAGACCCTCGGCGCGGCCCTCAGTGGCCCGTCGCCGCGAGGTAGTTGCGGTGGAAGCGGCGCTCGTCGTCGTGGTCGGGCTGCCAGCCCTCGAACAGCGCCGAGCCGTCGATCGTGCGCACCGGCCGCTGCAGCTCGTGCAGCAGCGGCAGGGTGTTCACGATGCGGCTCGTCAGCACCGCCGGGTCGCCCGTGCAGAGCGCCAGCGAGGCCTCGACGAACGTCTCCATCGGCTCCGTGCCCTCCGGCGGCACGCCGACCGAGACCGAGAGCGGGGTCGCGATCGCGCCGGTCGGCGCGAGGCTGTTGACGGCGATGCCGTCCTCGTACAGCTCCATCGCCGCGCCACTGCAGACGCGGTCGATGAAGGCCTTCGTGCCGCCGTAGATGCAGGAGCCGCCCATCGGGCTGGCCGGGCCGCCGCCCACCGGACTCGGGCGGGGCGCCGCCTGCTGCGAGGAGACGAAGAGGATCCAGCCCTCGCCGCGCTCGCGCATCCCGGGGATGACGGCCTTCGCCAGGTCCCAGCCGCCCCAGACGTTGACCAGCACGCCGCGCACGAACCACTCGGCCTCGGTCTCGGCGAACGGGATGTGCCAGTCCATCCGGAACTCGCGAGGCGCGGCCGCGCTGTGCACGAGGATGTCCGGCGAGCGCCCGAAGGCGGCCACAACCTCCTCGACGACCGCGCTCTTGTCGGTCTCCGTACCGGCGATGTCGGCGCGCACGGCGATCGCCTCGCCACCGACCTCGTCGATGAGCGCGAGGCCCTCCTCGAGCGTGCCGGAGAGGTCGGTGCGGCGGGTCGCCTCGTCGCGGCCGATCAGGGCGACGCGCGCACCCTCGGCGGCCATGCGCACCGCGATCGCCTGCCCGATGCCCCGGCTCGCTCCCGTGATCAGGGCGACCCGCCCCTCAAGCTCAGCCACTGTGCGCTCCTCTCCTCGTCGCGACAGTCCGACGCCGCGCGCTACCTCGCGGGCACGGCCGGGCGCGCCGTGGTGTGGGTCACGCCGCCGTCGGAGAGCAGGCTGTGCCCGGTCACGTAGGCGGAGAGCCGCGAGGCGAAGAAGACCGCAAGGCCGCCCGTCTCCAGCGGGTCGCCGAGGCGGCGGAGCGGCGGGGCCTTCGCCGCCGCCTCGCGGAACGCGACCGTCGCCGGGTCCGTGTTGGCCGCCGCCTTCTCGGTCAGGTGCGTGCCGGGCACGATGCAGTTGACGCGGATGCCGTGCGGCGCGAGCTCCATCGCCAGCGTCTTCGTCATGTGGATCACGCCGGCCTTCGCCGCACCGTAGGCGACGATGTTCGGCGCGCCGACGATGCCGCTCGAGGACGCGATCGTCACGATCCGCCCCGCGATCCCTCGCTCCACCATGCTCCTCGCTTCGGCCTGGGAGCAGAGGTAGGAGCTCGTCAGATTCTGATCCATGATGTCGTGCCACAGCTCGGTCGAGTAGTCGAGGAACGGCCGCATTCCCGTCGGGTTGCCGACGTTGTTGACGGCCACGTCGAGCCCGCCGAGGCGCGCCACGACCTCCTCGACCATCGCGTTGACCTGGTTCTCGTCGCGCACGTTGGCGACGACGACCTCGGCCTGGCGGCCGAGCGCCTCGATCTCCTTCGCCGTCGCGCCGGCCGTCTCCTCGTCAAGGTCGACGATGGCGATGTGGCAGCCGGCGCGGGCGAGCTGGAGCGCGCAGCCCTTGCCGATGCCGCGCCCTCCTCCGGTGACGAGGGCCACCTCGTCGACGAGTCCAAGCTGATCGGGGTCCATCTGAAACGCCATGCCGCACCTCCCGACCGCCACTGTAGCGCCTGCGGCGGTGCGCCCGTGCACGCGGCAGCGCTCGCGCGGTACCGTAGGCGCGCGAGACGCAGCCAGGGGGAGTGAGGCCGACCGACCATGCCGAACAACGACACGCCGATCATCGACTGCCAGGTGCACGCCTACGAGGCGAACACTCCCGAGAACCCCTGGGTTGGCGAGCTGACGGGGCCCCCGGAGGTCACCGGTGAGCAGATGGTCGAGGCGATGGACGAGGTGGGCGTCGACGGCGCCCTGCTGATCTCGCCCTATCGCATCTACGGCTACGACGGGAGCTACGCACTGGCGATGGGGGCCAAGTTCCCGGACCGGTTCGGGCTGATCAGGCCGTTCGACCCCCTCTCGGAGACGGTCGGGGCGGAAGTCGAGGAGTGGACCGCCAATCCCGGCGTGGTCGGCGCCCGGATCGTGCTCAGGTACGTGGAGATCGAGGCCGACCATCCCGGCCTCGATCAGGTGATGGAGGCCGGCGCGGCGGCGGACATTCCCGTCAACGTGCTGTGCACGAGCAAGGTGCCGCTCTTCCGCGAAATCGCGCGGCGGCATCCGAACACGCAGCTGGTGATCGATCACCTCGGCCTGACGCAGCCGCACGAGCCGCCGCCCCCCGACGAGCCGTGGGCCGAGCTCGACGAGGTGCTGACGCTGGCCGAGTTCGACCACGTGGCGATCAAGGTCTCCGGCGCCTGCACCCTGGCGCACGAGCCGTTCCCGTACCCCGACATCTGGCAACCGCTCAGCCGGGTCTTCGAGGCGTTCGGGTTCGATCGCTGCCTCTGGGGCACGGACTGGACGCGCGCCGTCAACCTGCTCACCTACTGGCAGGGCGTCGAGGCCTTCCGCGTCACCGATCAGCTCTCGGACGCCGAGCGCGCGGCGCTGATGGGCGGCTCACTCGAGCGCATCTACGGCTGGTCCCCGGGCGCGGCGGCCGCAGGCGGCTAGCGGGCGTCCTCGGAGCGATTGTCGCCCGCGGCCTGCGCCTCTCGAGGTCGCCCGCTGCGAAACGCCACCCGGAACAGCAGCGCCGCGACAAGCAGCAGCAGCGCCGCCGTGCCGTAGAGTCCACGCAGCGTGGCGAGGCTGGCGAATGAGAGCCCGATGAGCGGGCCGAGGGCGCTCCCCAGGTCGGCGAAGGTGGCGTAGCTGCTGACGACCGCGCTGCGCCGCTCCGGTGGGGCGAGGTCCCCGGCCGTCGCGGTCAGCGAAACGGTGAGGGCCGTCGAGGCGACGAAGGCCGCGAGGACCGCGGGGAGCATCAGCCAAATCGACTGGGTGAGGGCGAGGGCGAGCAGCCCCGAGGCGCCCAGGGCGAAGCCGCCGCTGATGAGCGGGATGCGGCCGAAGCGGTCGGAGAGGTGGCCGAGCACGGGCGCCAGCGGCAGGCCCAGGCTCCATTGCACCCCGAGCATGATGCCGGTGGCGCTCGTCACGCCGAGGGCAATCCCGAGGATCGCGATCTGCTGGCCGAAGTGGGAGCTCAGGTAGAAGCCGAGCGAGGCCGTGACGAGCCCGGAGAAGACGAGCCCGGTAATCAGGATTCCGCTGCCCGTGACGAGCAGGCGCCGGTCTCCGAGCACCGCGCGGAGGTCACCGCCCCCACGTGGCTGCGGCGACCGCTCGCCCCTCGCCCGGCCACGGTTCGAGAGGATCCAGACGGCTGCCGTCGCCGCCATCACCGCGGCGAAGAGCGTCAGGGTCGGCCGGTGCCCGAAGGCGTCGGTGAGGGCCGCGCCGACCAGGGCGCCGGCCACCGATCCCATGCGAACGATCGCCTGGTAGGACCCCAACAGGAGACCGCGATTGTCGTCGCTCGCCTCTGACAGGACGGTCCAGAAGGCGCCGAGCCGGAGGGTCGACCAGCAGAGCCCCCAACCCATCCTCGCCACCAGGAGCACCACGAAGGCCGTGGTCCAGCCGTAGCAGAGCGTGACCAGCACCGCGAGCAGCAGCGCCGCGACGAAGGGGAGACGCTGGCCGAACCGCTCGATGATCCATGCCGCCACCGAGTTTGTGACGAGCCGCACCAGCCGGTTGACGGAGAGCAGGATGCCGACCGCCGGTACCGAGAGCGCCCAGGCCTCGGGCCGGGAGGGCATCACGGCGTAGAGCATCGAGTCGCCGAGCAGCGTCGCTCCGACGGCCAACGCCACCGCGATCACGGGGAGCGGGATGCCGCGGTACGCTCGCGTCTCTCTGGGAAGGTCGCTCATCGCAGCCTGCCCCGACCCGGTTCCCGGTGCGTTGGTTGGTAGGCCCGGGAGGGATCGAACCTCCGACCGATGGATTAAAAGTCCACTGCTCTACCGCTGAGCTACGGGCCCGATCGCATTGAACCCGCCCGCCGCCGGCGATGTCCACTCGGCGCCGCAACGCCGCACCGCGCCATCCGGGCGTTGGAGGCGCGAGGGCGTCCCGTCACGCTGTGCGTCCTCGCGAGTGGCGAGGCGCGAAGGGACGGTGCGGGATGGCGGTGACGGACGTGGGCGAGCGGGCGCCGCTGGGGAAACCGGCGGGCAGCGTGCGCGCCTACCTGGCGATGGGGATCGTCGGCTCCTTCGCCGCCACGCACGCAGCGGCGGCCGCCTGGCTGCTGCAGCTCGGGCGCATCGAGGCGGCGATCGGCCTGCTCGGCGCGCTCGCGCTCGAGGCGGGGACGGTGACCGGCTTCTACTTCGGCAGCCGCGGCGGGCGGGCGAACACCGGGAGCGCCTGAGCGCCGCCCGTCAGGCCTCGGACGGCACGCCGTCCGTCGCCAGGCCGTGCGCGCGCAGCAGCACAGCGTCGCCGAGGATCGCGGCCGCCGGACCGTCGGCAACGATGCGGCCGGCGTCGAGCACGACCGCGCGCGTCGCCAGCTCACGCGCGAGGCCGAGGTCGTGAGTCGCGATCAGCTGCGTCTGCGGCAGGCCGCGCAGCAGCTCGATCAGCTCGTCGCGCGCCGCCGGGGCGAGCGCGATCGCCGGCTCGTCGAGCGCGAGGATCGAGGGCCGCATCGAGAGCACCGAGGCAATCGCGACGCGCTTCTTCTCGCCGAGGCTGAGGCGGTGCGGGGTGCGCGCCTCGTAGCCGCTCATCCCCACCTCGGCAAGGGCGGTTCGCGCCCGCCGCAGCACCTCGTTCTCGACCAGCCCCTGGTGCAGCGGCCCGTAGGCGACGTCGTCGAGCACGGTCGGCGAGAAGAGCTGGTCGTCGGGGTTCGAGAAGAGCAGCCCGACCTGCGCCCGGATGGCCGCGAGGCTCGAGTCCTCGAGCCGCCGCCCGCGCACCTCGATCTCGCCCTCGCCGCGCAGCAGCCCGTTCAGTTGCAGCAGGAGCGTCGACTTGCCCGCACCGTTCGGCCCGAGCAGCGCGACTCGCTCGCCGGCCGCGATCTCGAGGTCGATGCCGTCGAGGCCGGGCGTGCCGTCGGGGTAGACGTAGCGCACGCCGCGCAGCGCGAGGTCGGCCACATCGGTTGGCTGCGCGGCCGTCACAGCCGCACCGCGATCTGCACGGCGTAGCCGTAGAGCACCAGCGCCGCGGCCACGACGACGCCCGCGAAGTGCAGCGGCGGCGCGGCGAGGAAGCGCGGCTCGCCGTCGTAGCCCCGTGCGCGCATCGCCGCGTGCACGCGCTCGCTACGCTCGAGCGAGCGCACGAACAGCGTGCCGACGAGGTGGCCGGCGACGCGCGCCCGCCAGCGCAACCCACCGCCCGCACGCCGGCCCTCGAGGGCGCCGCTGCGGCTCGCCCGCGCCTGCAGCATCCGCGACGCCTCGGCGCCGACGACGAAGAGGTAGCGGTACGCGAACTCGACCGTCGCGACGAGCAGCTTCGGCACGCGCAGCGTCCGCAGGGCGCGCAGCAGGTCCGGCTGCGGCGTGGTCGCCGTCAGCACCACGGCGATCACGACCGACAACCACGACTTGCCGAGGATCGTGAGCACCGCGACGAGGCCCTCGCCGCTGATCCCCCAGCCGAGCAGCGGCAGCGTCGCGATCGTCTCGCCGGGCCGGGTGAAGAGCAGCGGCACGGCGACGAGCAGGAACGGCGCGGCGATCAGCGAGCGCCGCAGCACCAGCAGCAGCGGCAGCTTCGCGGCGGCGACGATCGCCGCGGTCGGCAGCGCCAGCAGCGCGAGAGCGAGGGCATCGCCCTCGCGGGTCAGCGTGACGGCGAAGATCGTAGCGAGCGCGGCGATCAGCTTGAGCCGCGCGTCGGCGCGATGAACGGCGCTGTTGCGCGCCTCGTAGCGCTCGACGAGCGCGTGCAGGGCCATGCCGACGAATCCGCGGCCCGGCGCGCTAGGGCGGCCCGATCGAGGCCGCGTCGTGTGCCTCGCGGCGGGCCGAGCGCGCGCGCAGGGCCCAGCCGGCCAGCAGCGCGATCGCGGCGACCACGGCCACCCCGACTGCCCCCGCGAGGATCGTCGAGAGCGTCTCGTCCTCGACGCCGGGGATCGTGTAGTCGGGCAGCAGCGACAGCGGGCCGTCCTGCGCCCGGTCGGCGAAGCCCTGGTCCTCGGCGACGCGTTCGAGGCCGTCCGGCTGCGCCGAGGCGTTCGGGGCGAGCGCGAAGACGACGAGCAGCGCGACGGCGAGCCCGCCGGCCAGCAGCGCGAGGTTGCGGCGGCGCATCGCTAGACCCCCACCCGCGCCGGCCTCGCGAGCAGGTCCGGCCTCGCCGTGCGCACGAGGGCGAGCGCGCCGAGCGTGATCGCACCCTCGCCGAGGCCGATCAGCGCGTGCACGCCGACCAGCGCGGGCAGCGCCACCTCGAAGGCCGACGTGCCGGAGACGGCGAGCTGCAGTGCGGTGGCGACGGCCGCGGCTTCCACGGAGAGCCAGGCCGCGACGAAGGCGGCGACGGCGGGTACGACCGGGTGCAGCCGGCCGAGCGGCGAGAGCCCTCGGTAGACGGCCCAGCTCACGAGCACCGTGAGCACGCCGATGTTGAGCGTATTGACGCCGAGCGCGGCCAGGCCGCCGTCCTGGAAGAGCAGCGCCTGCAGCGCGACCACAGCGGTCATCACAATGATCGCGGCCCACGGCCCGAGCAGGATCGCGGCGAGAGCGCCGCCGAGCAGGTGCCCGGAGGTGCCGCCCGCGACGGGGAAGTTGACCATCTGCGCGGCGAAGATGAAGGCGGCGGCGACGCCCATCAGCGGAATCGCACGCTCCTCGAGGTTGCGGTCCGCGCGGCGCGCGGCGAAGGCGATCAGGCCGGCGGCGGCGACCCAGCCGACGGCGGCGACCGGCGCGCTGACGAAGCCGTCGGGGATGTGCAGCGCGGGTTGCGCCGTCGTCGCGATTGCGCCCAGAGGGTCGGCGGCTGCCATCGTGCGCTCCCCGCTACCCGTCGTCCGGGCCGCAGTCCACGCAGAGACCGGGAATCGCCAGGTGACGGATGTCCGCCTGGAAGCCGCTGCGCTCGCGAATCTCCGCCTCCGCCAGCTGCAGCGCGGAGAGGTCGACCTCCTCGGTGCGGCCGCAGTCGCGGCACTCGAGATGGTGGTGCGTCGTACCCGGGTCGTTCCACTCGTAGACGGAGATGCCGGAGGCGCCGCGCAGCTCCGAGGTGAGGTGCAGGTCCGTGGAGGTCTCGAGGGTGCGGTAGACGGTGGAGAGCGAGATGTCGGCGTGGGGGTCGTTGTCGCGGACGCGATCGAGGATCTGCTCGGCGCTCTGGTGGTCGCTGGCGTGGCGCAGGGCGCTGAGGATCTTGGCGCGCTGGATCGTGAGCCTGCGCCCTCGATCCCGTACGGCCTGCGCGATCTCGGGCTCGCAGCTCACGGTCGCCTCCTGCGAATCTTCGCAGGAGCACTATAGCGCAGCAGGCAGCGCTTGCGACAGTCGCCGGAGTGCGAGATTCGCCATGCGCGCGCTCGCGGCTGCGCGGTCAACGGTGCGATCACGTACCATCGCGCACGCACACGTCACAGCCGCACGGAAGGCGGAAGTCCGATGGCGAAGATCAACGGCGAGACCATCATCGCGCGCGCGCTCAAGACGCAGGGCGTCGAGACCATCTACGGCGTGGTCGGCATCCCCGTCAGCGGCATCGCCGCCGCCGCCCAGCGCGAGGGCATCCGCTACTACGGCATGCGCCACGAGATGCCCGCCACCTACGCCGGGCAGGCCACCGGCTACCTCAACGGCCGTATCGGCGTCAGCCTCGTCGTCTCCGGACCGGGCGCCCTCAACGCCGTCGGCGCTTTCGCCAACGCCTGGTCCAACCGCTGGCCGCTGCTGATGCTCGGCGGCGCCTCCGACGCGACGCGCGCCGACATGGGCGACTTCCAGGAGGCCGAGCAGGTCGCGGCGATGGCCCCCTACGCCAAGTACGCGCGCCGCGCCGAGAGCACCGCGCGCCTCCCGTTGTACGTCGCCGAGGCCGTGCGCAAGGCGATCAACGGCACGCCCGGCCCCAGCTACCTCGACCTGCCGGGCAACATCATCTTCGACGAGGTCGACGAGGAAGACGTCGAGTGGGCCCCGCGCGTGCCCGACCCGCCGCGCCTGCGCGCCGACGACTCGGCCGTCGCCGACGCGATCGCCGCCCTCAAGACCGCCGAGCAACCCCTGATCGTGATCGGCAAGGGCATCTCCTTCGGCCGCGCCGAGGCCGAGATGCGCCGCTTCGTCGAGCAGACCGGCATCCCCTACCTCGCGATGCCGATGGCGCGCGGGATCCTGCCCGACGACCACCCGCAGTCGATCGCGGCGGCGCGCAGCTTCGTGCTGAAGAACACGGACCTCGTCTTCCTCGGCGCCGCACGCCTCAACTGGATGCTGCACTTTGGCCAGCCGCCGCGCTGGCGCGACGACGTGCGCGTCGTCCAGCTCGACTCCAACCCCGAGGAAATCGGCGTCAACGTGCCCACCGAGGTCGGCCTCGTGGGCGACGCGAAGGTGACGCTCGGCCAGCTGCTCGACGCGCTCGACGAGGAGCCGTGGCAGTTCCCGCAGGACTCGGAATGGCTGCAGACCGTGCGCTCCGAGGCGCGCAAGAACCAGGACCTCGTCGAGGGGATGATCGGCGCGGGCCGCGACGGCGAGCCGTTCGGCTACTACACCACGCTCGACATCGTTCGCCGGCTCGCCCCCCGCGACGCCGTCTACGTCACCGAGGGCGAGGGCACGATGGCGATCGGCCGCACGCTGCTCGACAACTTCGCGGCGCGCCAGCGGCTCGACGCGGGCAGCTTCGGCTCGATGGGCCTCGGCCACGGCTTCGCGGTCGCCGCGCAGGTCGAGCACCCGAACCAGCGCGTGATCTGCGTGCAGGGCGACTCGGCGTTCGGCTTCGCCGGCATGGAGTGCGAGGTGGCCGTGCGGCACGGGCTGCCGATCACCTGGGTGGTGGTCAACAACAACGGCATCGGCGGGACGCCGCTCGAGCACTTCGAGCGCGAGAACCTGCCGCCGGGCGGCCTCAACCCCGGAACGCGCTACGACAAGGTGATGGAGGGCCTCGGCGGCGTCGGCTACCACTGCGAGACGCCGGAGCAGATCGAGGCGGCGCTGGAGGAGGCGCTGACCCTCGACGGCCCCTCGCTGATCCACGTGCCGATCGACCCGCAGGCGAAGCGCAAGCCCCAGGAGTTCCGCTGGCTCGCCCCGCGCTAGCCTCTGTCCCCTCCCCGAGGGAGAGGGCGGAGGGTGAGGGCCCAACCGAAAGGACCACCGCCATGACCGGCGACCCGCTGCACACCCGACTCTGCGAGGAGTACGGAGCCGAATACCCGATCGTCGCGTTCGCGCACACGCGCGACGTGACGGTCGCCGCCTCCAACGCCGGCGGCATCGGCGTCCTCGGCGCCAGCACGCACACGGTCGAGGAGATGCGCGCCGACATCAAATGGATCAAGGAACGCGTCGGCGACCGCCCCTACGGCGTCGACATCACGATCCCCTCGTCCTACGTGCGCGGCAACCAGGAGGAGCTGGAGGCCCAGATCCCGCAGGGCCACCGCGACTGGGTCGAGCAACTGATGCGCGACAACGACATCCCGGACCCGAAGGGCCCGCCTCCCGAGGACGTGCGCCTGCGCGGCCTGCGCGACACGCGCACGAAGCTCGAGATCATGATGGAGGAGCGAATCCCGATCTTCGCCTCCGGCCTCGGCAGCCCCGCGTTCATCCTCGACGAGATGCACGACGCCGGCGTGAAGGTCTGGGGCCTGATCGGCCTCGCCCGCCAGGCCCGGCGTGAGCTGGAGGCCGGGCTCGACCTGCTGATCGCGCAGGGGCAGGACTCGGCCGGCCACACCGGCCGTATCGGCACCTTCTCGATCGTCCCCGAGGTGGTCGAGCTGGCGCGCGAGTTCGACACGCCGATCCTCGCCGCGGGCGGCGTCACTACCGGCCGCCACATCGTCGCCGCGCTCACCCTCGGGGCCGTCGGCGTCTGGACGGGCACGATGTGGCAGGCGACGCACGAGTCGGCGACCGAGATGTGGGCGAAGCAGAAGCTGCTCGACGCGAAGGCGCAGGACGCCTGGGTCTCGACGGCGGGCGACGGCAAGCGCTCCCGAGGCGTGCGCAACCGCTACGTCGAGTCGTGGGAGTCGGCCGACGCCCCGCAGCACCTCCCGATGCCGCTGCAGGGCCTGCTCAACAACAACCTGCGCCAGGCGATCGACGAGCACGAGCTGCGCGACTGGCAGGGCGTCGCCGCCGGCCAGGGCGTCGGCTTCATCCGCGAGATCAAGCCCGTCCGCCAGGTCATCCTCGACCTCATCGAGGAGGCCTACGACGCCATCGAGGCGATGCAGCTCGGCCCTGCGTAGGAGCCCCACCATCAGGCGGCCCTTCCGGCCCCCTCTCCCTGGGGAGAGGGTGGGGGTGAGGGGGCAGGCTCACGCCCGCCCCCGAAGCCCCGGAGGGCGCACCGGCGCCCCGAGGGCGGTACGCGACCCCGGAGAGCAGAGGCGACGGTGGCACGAGATTCCCCCACAGACAGGGCGCGCCGCCTGCGGCAACGGTCCACCGACGCGGAACGAGCCCTGTGGGCGAGACTGCGGGGTCGCGGCCTGCAGGGTGCCAAGTTCCGTCGGCAAGCCCGGTTGGGGCTCTACTTCGTCGACTTCCTGAGTGAGGAAGCGCGGCTGATCGTCGAACTGGACGGTGGGCAGCACCTTGAGCAGCGGCAGTCCGATGATCGACGGACGCGCTGGCTGGAGTCACGAGGGTTCAAAGTGCTTCGGTTCTGGAACCACGACGTGCTCCAGCGCCTCGATTCGGTGCTCGAGGCGATCCGGCTCAGCCTTGAGGAGTGCCTGCCGGACGGAGCGAGGCGCGGCGAGGCGCCGTGAGCCTGGCCTCCGCCGCGGGCTTGTAGTGCGCCCTCGGGACCTTCGCGGGTAGGCGATAGCCCTCCCCCTCACCCCCATAGATTTTTAAAATCTCCGCGGCCACCGCACGGAGAGGGAGGGGGGTGGGGGGGGAGGGGGGGTTTAAAA
>VXOS01000084.1 GCA_009839925.1 Chloroflexota bacterium | reverse complement strand
TGGCGGCGGCCTGCAGCTCGAAGTCGAAGCGGACGCAGAAGCGCTTGCGCAGCGCGAGGCCCCAGGCGCGGTTGATCCTCGATCCGAACGGCGCGTGCACCACGAGTTGCATGCCGCCCGACTCGTCGAAGAAGCGCTCGAAGACCACGTCGGTGTCGGTCGGCACGATCCCGAGCCCGTCGCGCGTCGCGCGCACGTAGTCGACGAGCTGCTGCGCGCCGGAGAGGCCGACCCCCGCCTCCTCGATCAGGGTATTCATGAGCGGCTCGACATCGTCGAGGCCGGCGTCGATCTCGCGGCGCAGGCGGCCGACCTCCTCGCTCAGCTCGATCGTGCGGCCGGGGCCCTCGCCGAGCCAGAACGGGATCGTCGGTGGTGCGCCGCGCGCGTCCTCGACGCGTACGGTCCCGTTCTCGACGCGGCGGATGCGCCACGAGGTGCTGCCGAGGAGGAAGACGTCCCCGGCCATGCTCTCGACGGCCCAGTCCTCGTTGACGGTGCCGACGACGGTCTCGTCCGGCTCGGCGACGACGCGGTAGTCGCCCAGCTCGGGGATCGTGCCGCCGTTCTGGATTGCGACCATCCTCGAGGCGCGGCGCGCGCGCAGCACACCGGCCACGCGGTCGCGGTGCAGCAGCGGTCTGGAGCCGCCCGCGCCCTCACCGACCCCGCTTCCGAGCATCGCGAGCACCTCGTCGTAGTCCTTGCGGGCGAGGTCGCGGTACGGCGCGGCGCGGCGCACGAGCTCGAACAGCTCGTCCTCGCTCCACTCGCGCGCGGCGCACTCGGCGACGATCTGCTGCGCCAGCACGTCGAGCGGCGCAACCGGCTGCACGATCTTGTCGAGGCGTCCCGCGCGCACCGCCCTCGTGAGCGCCGCGCTCTCCACCAGCTCGTCGCGCGTGCCGGGGAAGATGCGGCCCTTGGGCCGCACGCCGAGCGCGTGTCCGGAGCGCCCGACGCGCTGCAGGAAGGTCGCGATGCTGCGCGGGGATCCGATCTGGCAGACCAGATCGATCGAGCCGATGTCGATGCCGAGCTCGAGCGAGGCGGTCGCGACGAGCGCGCGCAGTTCGCCGTCCTTGAGGCGCTGCTCCAGCCGCAGCCGCCGTTCCTTGGAGAGGCTGCCGTGGTGGCTCGCGACGTGCTCCTCGCCGACGCGCTCCACGAGGTGGTGCGCGACGCGCTCGGAGAGCCGCCGCGTGTTCACGAAGACGAGCGTGGTGCGGTGCTCCGCGATCAGCTCGGCGATGCGGTCGTAGATCTCGCCCCACTGCTCGGCAGGCGCGACCGCCTCGAGGTCGCTCGGCGGCAGCTCGACGGCGAGGTCGAGGTCGCGCTGGTGACCGAGGTCGACGATCGCGCAGTCCGGCTCGCCGTCCGCATCGAGGCGATCGGCCCCGACGAGGAAGCGCGCGATCTCCTCGATCGGCCGCTGCGTCGCCGAGAGTCCGATGCGCGCCGGGCGTTCGCCGCCGGACTCGGCGACGAGCTGGTCGAGGCGGGCGAGCGTGAGCGAAAGGTGGCTGCCTCGGCGGTCGCGGGCGAGGGCGTGGATCTCGTCGACGATCACGGTGCGGACGCGTCGCAGGTTCTCGCGGCTGCGCTCGGCGGTGATCATCAGGTAGAGCGACTCGGGCGTGGTGATCAGGATGTGCGGCGGCTTGCGCACCATCGCCTGCCGCTCGCTCTGCGTCGTGTCTCCGCTTCGCACCGCCGTGCGAATGGCCGGCGGGTCGAGGCCGAGTTCCGAGGCGACCTCGCGGATCTCCTCGAGCGGTGTCTCGAGGTTGCGCTGAATGTCGTTGCCGAGCGCCTTGAGCGGCGTGACGTAGACGATCTCCGTCACGTCCTCGAGCGTGCCCGCCTCCGCCTTGCGGACGAGGCCGTCGATGCCGGCGAGGAAGGCGGCGAGCGTCTTGCCGGAGCCGGTCGGGGCGCTGATCAGGGTGTCGCGTCCGCTGGCGATGCGCGGCCACCCCGCCGTCTGCGCGTCGGTCGGCGCCTCGAAGCGGCCGCGGAACCAGGCCGCAACGGCGGGATGGAAGTCGATGCCACTCGCAATCAGTGCATCGGCGGTGGTCATCGGCACTCCGTCATCGACGCTGCTACGAACAAACGTGCGGTGCGCGTCCGCCCAGCCTACGCCCTGCCGCGCCTCGTCTCAAGGGCCGGGGCGACGTTGCCCGCGCCCGAGCGCTGGCCGTACCATGGCGAGGCCAGCGGAAGTAGCTCAGTGGTAGAGCGCCTCCTTGCCAAGGAGGAGGTCGCGGGTTCGACCCCCGTCTTCCGCTCCACCCTCACCCCTCGCGCACCTGTTGCCGTAACGCTTGTCGCGCGGACGCCCGCGCGCGATGCTGGACGTGCGACACGGCCGAAGTGGCGGAATGGCAGACGCGACGGTCTCAAAAACCGTTGGGCTTCACGGCCCGTGTGGGTTCGACTCCCACCTTCGGCACCAGACCCCTGACCTCTTCCGCTTCTCGTGCGGGCGGTTCGCCGGCCCCGCCGAGGCCGACACGCGCGGTCAGAGGAGGTGTACGAACGTCCAACCATTCGCCGACCCGTATTGCCTTGACATCAGGAACACTCCCCCGCACCGTCTCGGACGCCGTTATCGCCAGCACGACGTATCAGGGGGATGGCTCCGTTGGAGATGCATGAAGCCCTGCTCCTCATGGGGCTGTTGATCGTCTTCGCCAAGGTTATCGAAGGCATCTTCAAGCGCTTCGGCCTGAGCGCAATCGTCGCCTATGCAACGAGTGGCGTTGTGCTCGGCCCCTTGACGGGATTGGTCGAGGCAGGCCCCGAGGTCGATGTCGTCCTGGGGATCGGGATCTTCATTTTCTTCTTCCTGATCGGCCTCGACGAGCTTGATGTCCGGGGCTTCGTGGCCGCGATTCGCGGCCGCCTCTTCCTCGCTTCGGTGCTGTCCGTGGCGATCTCGCTCCTCATCTCTCTCGCGGTGACCACGGAGGTGTTCTTCGATCTGCAGCTCGGACTCAGCTTCAGCGAGGCGCTGGCGCTGGCGGGCGTGCTGTCGCTCTCCAGCCTCGGGGTGGTCGCGAAGGTGCTGATCGACGAAGGGCGGCTGAGGGATTCCGTCGGCGTTCAGATCTTCACCGCAGTGGTGATCGCCGAGCTGATCGCGCTGTTCGTCGTCGGCTTCTCGATCAGTGACCGTGTGATGACGGAACACGGACACGAGCTGGAGTGGTCCAGCATCGCGATCGTGGTGGGGCAGATCTTCGGATTCGCCGTTGTGACGTGGGTGGTCTCCACCAGGGTGCTTCCGAGGGTGATCGTGCTGCTGTACCAGATCCTGCAGGTTCCGCAGCTCTCGTTTGGGTTGTTGCTCGGCGGCCTGTTCCTGGTCGTGGTGGCGGCCGAGGAGGTGGGCCTCCACGGCTCGCTGGGCGCGTTGCTGTTCGGCGCGGCGCTTTCCACCCTCCCCTACCAGGTGCGTCACGACATCATGCCCGGAATGCGAGGGACCGCCGAGGGGTTCTTCGTTCCGTTGTTCTTCGCGTCCGCGGGGCTGCACCTGAGCCTCGACTTCACGGGGCTCCCTCCCGAGACCATCTTCGCGCTGGTGCTGGTGCCGCTGGCGGGAAAGTTCGCGGGAGCGTTCATCAGCGCCTACATCACCCGGCTCCAGGCGCCGCTCGCCACGGCGGCCGGCCTGATGGCGAAGGGGGTGGCCGAGATTGCGCTGCTGATCCTGCTGCTCCAGACCGGCGCGATCGACCAGGACGTGTTCTCCCTGCTCGTACTCGTGATGCTCGGCTACATCCTGCTCACACCCCTCGGCATCAGCTTCGCGCTCAGGCGGCTCGGCGAAGCGGAGCCCGATCTGTCCGAGGAGGGGCTGCCACCGTCCCTGGACCGCTTCGCCCTCGAGGGACTCCAGGTGCGGGACGTCCTGGACGAGTCCCGCATGCATCCGCAACAGACGCTGACGGTGAAGGCGTTCGCCGCCACCTGGCTCCTTCCCGAGCAGCATGACTACGTGGTCGTGGCCGGCGAGGAGTTGGCGGGCATCGTCTCCCTCAGCCTGTTGCGATATCTCCCTCGCAGGGAGTGGGAGCACACCACACTCCAGCGCGTCCTCCGCCACGACACGCCCTACGCCTACACCGACGAATTCGTGGAGGACGCGCTGCAGCGGATGATCGAGAATGCGTTGACCGTGCTTCCGGTCGCCGACCGCGAGACGGGGACGTTCGTCGGCTCGATCTCAAGCCACGAGGTGATCGAGATGATCACCCTCGCTGCGCACGGGCACTGACGTCCGGCGCCCTGGTCCCGCCTCAGCCGACCGTGTTGACCGGCTCCCCCTCGACGAAGGCGCGCAGGTTGGCGACGGCAATGTCCATCAGACGCTGCCTTGAGGCCCGCGCGTACCAGGCGATGTGCGGCGTGATGATGCAGTTCGGCGCGCGCAGCAGCGGGTGATCGTCGGGTGGCGGCTCCGCTTCGAGCACGTCGAGGCCGGCGCCGGCGATCGTCCCAGCCTCGAGGGCCTCGGCGAGCGCCGCGCTGTCAACCAGCGGGCCGCGGCCGGTGTTGATCAGCAGCGCCTCCGGCTTCATCAGCGCCAGCCGCCGGGCGTCGACGAGCCGCTCCGTCTCCGGCGTCAGCGGGCAGTGCAGGCTCAACACATCGGACCGCCGGAACAGCTCGTCGATGCCCGTAAAGTCCACCTCGAGGCCGTCGAGCGCCGCCGCGTCCGGGCGGTGCGCGTCGCCGGCGAGGATCGCCATGCCCAGCGCCGCGCCGATGCGGGCGACGGCGCGTCCGATGCGCCCCAGACCCACAATCCCGAGCGTGCGGCCGGACAGCTCGGTGATCGGCGCGACGGAGAAGCACCACTCGCCCTCGCCGCTCCAGGCGCCCTCGCGCACCGCGGCGGCGTGCGGCGCGGTGCGGCGCGCGAGCTCGAGCATCAGCGCCGCCGCGTGCTGCGCCACCGAGTCGGTGCCGTAGGCCGGCACGTTGGTCACGACGATGCCCCGGCTCGCCGCCTCCGCGACATCGACGACGTCGTAGCCGGTGGCGAGCACGCCGATGTAGGCGAGGTCGGGCAGTTGCCGGATCGTCTCGGCGCGGAGCAGCGTCTTGTTGGTGAAGACGTAGCGGCACCCGGCGGCGCGTTCCACGACCGCTTCGGGCGGGGTGAGATCGTGGACCGTCAGATCGCCGAAGGCCGCGAGGCCTTCCCAACTGAGATCACCCGGATTGAGCTTGGTCCCGTCGAGGACCGCGATCCTGTCGGCCACTCTCGCTCCTCCGTCTCCGTCGCCCTCCGGCCGTCAAGGGCGATCGTAGCCGCGCGCGGCGCTACACGCGGAAGCGGCGCGCGACCCCTCGGCGGCGGTGCGCCAGCTGGGCGCGGCGCCCCTCGGCGTCCATGCGCAGCGCGTCGTCCGGCAGCAGTCCGTCGAGGTCGGCGAGCTTGACGAGGCGCGTCTCCGGGAAGGGCGGCTCGTCCGTCTCGCACTGCATCCAGCGCAGGCCGATGTGCCCCTCGTTCATGTTCCCCGTCGAGAGCCAGTTGGGGACGCCGGGATCCTTGTGGGAGACGACCACGCGCGCCGAACCGTCGCGCTCCGTTGGCGACTGGCGGCAGTTCACGCCGGCCATGTGGTAGCGGTAGTCGATCGAGGTCATCCAGTAGTCGTTCAGCTCCAGCTCCCAGTAGTCGCAGACCGGCGGCGTGAACTCGATCAGCAGCGCCTCGTCCGGCTGCACCATCCAGTACATGTGGTAGATGATGCCGCCCGGCGCGGCGCCGACGGTGCCCTGGGTCGCCGAGGTGCGGAAGGTGTTCGGCTGCTCGCGGTAGCGCTGCTGCCACCAGCGCCAGTAGCTCGCCGTGTCTCCAACCCAGCCGGCCGCCCCGGCGAGGCCTCGCGCCATCCGCTCGGGCGACATCGGCTCCGGCGGCCCGTGGTCGCCGACACGCTCGATCATCACGTCGATCGGCGCCTCGGCGGCCCAGTCGCCGAAGAACTGGCGGACCGTGAGCCGGTCCACCTCGGGAACGGTGCGGAGCCAGTTCCCCGGGTGCTCGTCCGGGCTGACGATGATCTCGAAGCTGCCGTCCCAGTTGGTGATGAGGTCCTTGCCCATGATCCGCCCCACCTCGGCGGACTCACCCTCCGGCGTCAGCTCCGCGGGCCGGTACGAGCCGAAGACCAGGTAGTGGACGCCGCCGCGGTTGCCGCTGATGCGGTAGGTCTCAGAGCCGTCGAGGAGTGCGCGCAGGTAGATGCAGTCCGGGTTGTCCCCGCCGTACTTGCGAACCGGAGTCATCGGACGGAAGAAGTCCGGGTAGAGCGGGTCCGAGTGCTCGACGTTGACCTCGATGCCGAGCGCGATGTTCTGCGTGAGGTACTGGAAGCCTCGCGCGCGGTCGAGCGCCGTCGCTGGCGCCGGATCGTCGAAGATGTACGAGCTCGCCCCCTTGAGGTCGTCGCAGAACTGCTCCCAGGCCTCCTTCAGCATCGCGTCGTGGGGTGTGTCGCCGTAAGCCATCGTGTCCTCCTGTGGTCCACCGCGAGCATAGCGAGGCGGACCGCAGGGCGTTGCGCTCGCCCGCTCCGCGCGACCTTCACGTTCGCGGCGGGTAGACTCCGCCCTTGATGGCGCTTGAGGGCAAGGTCGCGATCGTCACCGGAGCGAGCCGGGGGATCGGCGCGGACATCGCGCGCCACCTCGGCGGGCTCGGCGTGGCCGTCGCCGTGGCCGCGCGCAGCGAGCAGGAGCCCGACCCGCGCCTGCCCGGCACGATCCATTCCGTCGTGCAGGAGATCGAGGACGCAGGCGGACGCGCGCTCGCCGTCCGCACCAACGTGCGCTACATCGAGGACACGCAGGCGCTGGTCGACGCGACCGTCGCCGAGTTCGGGCGCCTCGACATCCTCGTCAACAACGCGGGGATCACGTTCCAGGGGGGCGTCGAGGAGATCCCGCTGGAGCGGCTGGAGCTGATCTGGCAGATCGATCTGCGGGCGCCGATCGTGCTCTGCCGGCAGGCGATCCCGCACATGCGGGCGGGCGGCGGCGGGCACATCATCAACGTCTCCTCGAACGCCGCGCGCCCGATCGGGGCCGCCCCCTACGAGCGCCCTCGAACCGGGAGCTTCATCTACTCCGCCTTCAAGGCCGGGCTGAATCGCTTCAATGAGCAACTGGCGCGCGACCTGCACTACGACGGCTCGCGCATCTCCTGCAACGTGCTTTCGCCGATGGGACGGCTCAAGACGCCCGGCAACCTCTACGCCGGCCGCGACCACGGCGATCCGCTGGAGTTCGAGGTCGCCGAGGCGATGGCGAAGGCAACGGCCTGGATCTGCGAGCAGCCGCCGGAGTTCAGCGGCCACGTGCTGTGGGACCAGGAGCTCTGCGACGCGCAGGGGCTCTGAGCCCGCCGCGTGATACGCTCGAATCAGCGACCGGGCGGGAGGCGCTGAGATGACCCCCACCGATTCCAACGGACACGAGCACGAGGGCGAAATCGTCTCCGTCCCCGAGGCGATCGAAGAGTTCCGCCACGGCCGCCCGGTGATCATCGCCGACGACGAGGGGCGTGAGAACGAGGGCGACCTCTGCATCGCCGCCGAGTTCATCAGCGCCGAGCTGGTCGCGTTCATGGCGCGCGAGACGCGCGGCTTGCTCTGCGTCGCGATGGCGGGTGCGCGCCTCGACGAGCTGGCGATCCCGCTGATGACCGGCCGCAACACCTCCCCGCTCGCCAAGGGCTTCACCGTCACCGTCGAGGCCCGTGACGGCGTCACCACCGGCGCCTCGGCACGGGACAAGGCGCATACGATCCGCCTGCTCGTCGACCCCGCAACGAAGCCCGAGCAGCTGACCCGGCCCGGGCACATCTTCCCGCTGCGCGCCCGCGAGGGCGGCGTGCTGGAGCGCGCCGGCCACACGGAGGCCTCGGTGGACCTCGCGCGGCTGGCCGGCTGCAGTCCCGCGGCCGTGATCTGCGAGATGATGTGCGACGACGGGACGATGGCGCGGATGCCGGACCTCGTCGCCTTCGGCCGCAAGCATGGCTTCAAGATCGTCACGGTCAACGACCTGATCGCCCACCGCCTGCGCACCGACTCACTGATCGAGCGGGTCGCCTCAGCGGATCTGCCGAGCCGCTACGGCGAGTTCAGCGCGGTCGCGTACCGCACGCTGATCGACACGCGCGAGCACATCGCGTTCGTGACGGGCGACCTCGGCGGCGACGATCCGGTACTGGTGCGCGTACACGACCAGTGCGTCACGGGCGACGTCCTGCGCTCACTCGGCTGCGACTGCGGCCAGCAGCTCCAGACGGCGATGCGCCTCGTCGGCGAGGAGGGGCGCGGCGTGATCGTCTACCTCTACCAGCAGGGGCGCGGTGTTGGCGTTCACCAGAAGGCGGGCAGCGGCGTACAACCGCCGGTCGGCGTCGCCGGCGAGACGGCCACCGAGGCGCTGGGTCTCCCCGACTACGGCATCGCAATGCAGATCCTCGTCGACCTCGGGGTGCAGAGGATGCGCCTGATCACGGACAACCCCGTGAAGCGCTCGGGCCTCGATGGCTACGGGCTCGAGATCGTCGAGTTCGTCCACTTCGACGGCACCGCCGAGGGTGTCACGGCCTCGTAGCAGTCCGGCCCGCTGCTAGCCCCCCAGGCGCGCACTCAGGACGTGCTGGCGCCGCCGTCCACGGCGAGCACCTGGCCGGTGATATGGCCCGCCAGATCCGAGGCGAGGAAGACTGCCGCCCCAGCAATGTCCTCGGGCTGCGCGATGCGGCCCATCGGGTTGCCCGATGAGCGCTCCCACGGATCACCCTGCATGTTGCGCAGCCGGCCTGCCGTGTCGACGGCGCCGGGCGCGACGGAGTTGACGCGAATGCCGTGCTCGCCCCACTCGGCCGCGAGGGCGCGCGTCATGCCCATGATGCCCGCCTTCGAGGCCGCGTAGACGGCGGTCTGGTTGCCGCCCGAGCGCAGCCCCGCCACCGAGGACGTGCTGACGATGCTGCCTCCGTGGCCCTCGGCCAGCATCGCGCGCGCCGCAGCCTGGCTGCCGAGGAACATCGACTTCAGGTTCATGCGCACGATCGCGTCGAAGCCGTTGGCGGAGATGTCCAGCGCGGGCAGCTGGAAGTTCCCGCCCGCGTTGTTGAACATCGAGTCGATCCGGCCGAAGCGCTCCTGCGCGGCCACGACCAGCGCCGTGATGTCCTCCTGCTTGCGCACGTCGGCGAGGAGCCAGAGCGCCTCGCCGCCGAGTTCCTCGATCTCCGCGGCGGTGCGCGGGCCGGTCTCCTCGTTGATCTCGCCGATCACGACGCGAGCACCCGCGTCCGCCATGCCGATCGCGATCGCGCGGCCGACGCCCTGGCCGCCGCCGGTCACGACGGCGACGCGGCCGTCCATGCTCATGCGCTCGCGTACGAAGGACATCCCGCTGCTCCCTTTGCCCGCCGTCGCCGGGAGGCGCTACTCGATAGGCGGCTTCGGGTCGGGCGAGCGGTCGTGGAAGTGCGGGATCACGGTCTCGCCCATCAGCTTGAGGGACTGCAGGATCTTCTCCTGCGGCAGGTCCGGTCCGCCCATCACCATGCACATCATGCGGTCCAGCCCGATGCCCTCGTAGGCCTCGAGCTTGCGGATCACCTCGTCGGGTGTGCCGACGACGATCTGGTTCTCGGCGTTCATTGCCTCGTAGAACTCGAGGCGGGAGACGGGCACCTCGTCGAGGAGCTTGAGCATCACCTGCCGGCCGGGGGAGTCGCCGGACTTCTCGATTGCCTCGATCTGCGCGGCGCGGTCGCGGGCGAAGTGGTAGCCGGCCTCACCCTCGCGCACGGGGATCGAGCCGTAGAGCGCGTAGACCTTGCTCATGTACCAGGCCGCCGCTTCCGAGGCGCCGTCGTTGATCGCCTCGTCGAGCGTGGGCGCGCAGTAGACGAAGGTGAACGCGCCGGCCTGGTTGTTGACCAGGTCCGGGGCCACGGGATCCTGCACCTGCTGCGCCTCGCGGTAGATGCTCAGTGTCTTCTCGAGTTCGGAGAAGGGGCGCAGCAGCGTCAGGCTCAGCACGCCGATGCCGAGCCTGCCCGCCATCTTCAGCGACTCGTCGCTGCCGGCGGCAATCCACATCCGCGGGTGCGGCTTCTGCAGCATCCGCGGCACCATCGTGATCGGAGCGATCTGGAAGTACTCGCCGTCGTACTGGAAGCTGTCCTGCGTCCAGATCTGCGGCATCAGGTGCAGCACCTCTTCGAGCACCGGCCGCGTCTCGTCTCCGTCGATGTGGAAGATCGCCCACTCACGCGGCGTCGATCGCCCGAACCCCATCTCCAGGCGCCCGCCGCTCAGGTTGTCGAGCACGGAGGCGCGCTCGGCGACGCGCACCGGGTGGTTGAAGTTCGGGTGCGTGAGCACGACCGAGTGGCCCACACGCAACTGCTTCGTGCGCATCGCGACGGCGGTCAGGAACTGCTCCGGCGCGGGCATGTGCGTGACCTCGACGGAGCCGTGGTGCTCCACGGACCAGAAGACGTCGAAGCCCGCCTCGTCGGCGACCTCGGCCTGCTCGAGGATCTCCTCGAACAGCTGGCGGTCCGCCCCGTGCGGGATCGGATAGCCGGCGCCCTGACAGAACTCGTAGAACAGATCAAGCCGCACGATATCCCCCTCCGCCCCTCCGCGGAGGGGTTTCATGCCGCGCCACTATACCCGTGCCCGGTGGGCTAGCTGTAGCCCTCCGCCTGCCTCAGTCGACGAGCGCCGCGATCAACTGATCGAGCGCCCCGTCCGCCTTCGCGCGCATCTCCTCGTCGTTCGCATCCTGGATCGGGTGCGGAACGAAGACGCGCGAGAGGTCGGGGAGGCCGAGCGACTGCGCTTGCGCCTCCGCGGCGTTGACGAACTCCGTCGAGGCGATCATCACCGAGGGCTTGCCCTGAATCTCGAACCAGACCGTGTCGTGCACACTGCACGTCGTGCACGACCCTCAGTCGGCAAGTCCTTCGATGACGAAGTCCACCTCCCCCGCCATCTTGCGCAGCAGCTCGTCCGGGGCCGGCTTCGTGAAGGTCGGCTTCGTGTAGCGCCGCACCTCCACCTCCGGCAGCCGCTCGTGGATCAGCTCCTCGAGGCGGTCCAGCAGGACGTTGCCTCGAGGCTTGCTGATGTCGAGCAGGCCGACGGTGCCGGAGATCTGCTCCGGGCGTCGCGAGCGCTGCCGCCCTACGGGCTCACGTTCGTCCGTGGGGTCCAGAATCGTGGTCATGCTGCCTCCCTGTCCTGCGCCGCCCGCATCCGCGATCAGACGACGTCCTCGATCACCCGGCTCTCTACGAGACTGCCCCAACCGGGGAAGATCGCGGTGATCTTCCCGGCCTCGCTGCCCGCCACGACGATGTGCAGGCGCTGGGGGGAGTCGAACTTCGGGATCAGCTCGTTCAGCTGCTCCTCCGTCGGGCCGTCCGGTCCGAACTCCTCGAGCGGCCGCCCGACGCCGCTGCGCTCGTCCTGGATCAACTCGCGCAGCGGGCGGTGCGTCAGCTCCCAGAGCCGCTCGGCCAGCCGCTCCTTCGTCCAGCCGTCGCGCCACAGCGTATCAACATGCTCGGGCGTGACGATCAGCAGCGTGTCGCGGCCTCCGGACTTCGGATGCATCATCGCCTGCAGCGACATCGCGAGGCTGCCCGCGAGCGGCTCGGCGCTGCGCGAGGTCTGGTCCATGCTGATCAGCGGGCCGGGCACCGCGGGGAACAGCGTCACGACGCTCTGTTCGGCGGCGTAGCCACGATCGACGTGGAGCGGCGTCCAGGGGCTGCGCTCCTCCCACTCGGCGAACGTGAACGTGAACTTGGCCGGCGATCCCAGCGTCGAGCGTTCCGTCCCGCCCGGCCTGGCGCCGCCCACGTTGCGCAGCACCAGGCGCAGCGCGCGCCCGATCGTGGCGTTCGCGCGGTTGCCCTGCCCGATCGCTCCGAGGCCGGAGTTCATGCCGATGCGGTCGCGGATCGGGCCGTTCACGATCATCGCCGGCGAGGCGCCCATCGTCGTCGCCCACACGCCGTGCGCGTTGAACGTGTCGGTACAGGCCGCCTCGAGGCTCGCGATCACCACGGGCAGGTACTCCGGACGGCAGCCGGCGAGGACGGAGTTGATCGCGATCTTCTCGATGGTTGCGGGCGCCATGTTGGGCGGCACGATCGCCACCACCTCCTGCGCGTCGCGCCGCGTGCCGCCGAGCATGCGCAGCACGCGCTCCGGCGTCGGCGCGACCACGGGCAGGCCATCGCTGAAGCCCTGGTCGAACATGAACTCGTCCGGATCGTCGGCCGAGCCGATCTCGATCCGCCTCGCGAGCAGCGGGCTGCCCTCGGCGATCGCCTCCAGCCGTTCGGCGATACCTGGCTCGACGTTGCGCGCGCCGCAGCCCGGCTCGCTCTCCGGGTAGGCGCCCCACTCGACGGCCGGAGCCGCCGCGCCGCTCAGTTCGCCGAGCTGCGAATACAGCGAGCGCCAGTCGTCGCGCCCGAAGCCGACGAAGCGCCGTAGCTCCTCGCCGTCCGCGCCGGCGAGCAGCACCGTCGGCACCGTGTCGAGGTCGTAGCGGAAGGAGACGCCGAGCTCGGAGTCGTCGAGCATCGGCAGGGTGAGACCGTAGCGTTCGACCAGCGCCGCGTTGCCCTTGGCCTCCTGCCCGACCGCCCAGACGTCGACGCCGTCCCCGAAGGCGCGGTGCGCGCCCTCGATCAGCGGCATCGAGGTGCCGCAGGTTGGGCAGTCCTCCTTGATGAAGGCAAGCAGCGCCGGACGACCGCTCGGGAAGCTCCGCTCCCCGGCGGACTGGTCGCGCAGCGAGAAGGCCGGTAAGGACGCCATCGCGCCACATTCTAGCGGCTGGCGCTCCGTCGAGGGCGCGACGTGTCGGCTGCCGCGCTGTGTGCGACCATGGCTGTGGCGGGGGAGAAGCACCGGAGGACATGGCCCCGTGCACCCGCGTCGTCGTCTCCCCAGGCGACACTTCCTGACCGCACTCGCCGGAACCGCCGCAGCACTCGTGCTCGCGCCCTCGCGCGTCCTCGCCCGGAGCACGTCCGAACCGCCGGCCCCGGCGCCGTGGGCTGCGGCCAGCATCGCCAACAACCCCGCGCTCGATGGCGAGCTGACGCACTTCGCGTGGGTCTGGAGCCTCGATTCCGACGGCAGCCCGGAAGAGATCCGAGACGTCCTCGCGGCGCACGGCCTCGGCGTCGTCGTCAAGACGCACGACGGCGCCGACTGGATGTCCGAGTTCGATAGCTCGCCGGATGCGGTGAGCGGGCCCGCCCAGGTCTCGAGGCTTGCCGCGTTCTTCGAAGACGGCGGAGTGCCGTTCCACGCCTGGTACAACACCCACGGCCTCGACCCGAGAGCGGAGGCGGAGCTGTCCGCCGACGTGTTGAGCGCCGGGGCGCGCAGCCTGTTCATCGATTTGGAGGCGCACGGCGGGTTCTGGGAGGGCACGCCGCGCGCTGCGCTTCAGATCGGCGAGCTGCTGCGCGCGCGCCATCCCGATGCCTGGCTGTCGCTCGCGATCGATCCCCGGCCCTGGGAGATCGGACGCATCCCCCTGGCCGAGTTCTCCAGCTTCGCCAACGAGATCGCTCCGCAGGTCTACTGGGGCCAGTTCCGTGACCGCCCCAACTACGATCGCTTCAGGGACGAGGGCTACGACGCCGGCAGCGTCGAGGGCATCACGCCTCGCTTCATCCTCGAGGCCGCGATGCCGCAGCTGCGCGAGTTCGGGCTCCCGATCCACCCGATCGGCGACGGCACCACCGGCAGCAACGACGGCTGGCCGGAGTTTCTCGACGAGTCGTTCGCGCTGTTCGCGGAGTCGGTCTCCGTCTGGCGCGTCGGCGAGGTCGAATCCGGCGTGCTGCGGCTGCTGAGGGACACGCCACCACAGCTGCCGAGCTATCTCGTACGGCCCGGCGACGCGCTGAGCGTTTTCGCCGACGGCTGGGGCATTGCCCTCGAGGAGCTCATGGCAGCCAACGCGATCACGGACGCGAACCGCATCCAGATCGGCCAGCGGCTCATGGTCCCGCTCGCCTCAAGACGGGGTGCGCACGTCGCCTCGTGGCGATCGGGGGGCGGTAGCCACACGATCGCGGCGGGCGAGACGCTTTCCGAACTGGCGGAGCGCTGGGGCACCAGCGTCGAGGAGATCGCCCGCCTCAACGGCATCACGGATCCGAGCCACGTCTGGGTCGGCCAGGAGATTGTGATCCCGCTTGCCGGGGGCAACCCCGCTGCCCCGACGCTTCCCGCCAGCTACACGATCGCGCCGGGCGACACGCTCTCGGAGCTCGCGGAGCGCTGGGGCGCCAGCGTCGAGGAGATCGCCCGCCTCAACGGCATCACGAACCCGAGCCACGTCTGGGTCGGCCTCGAGATCGCCGTCCCGCAACCCGCCGCAGCGCCTGCCACCCCGCCCCGCGCCAGCTACACGATCGCGCCGGGCGACAACCTCTGGAGCCTCGCAAGCCGCTGGGACACCACCGTCGAGGAGATCCTGCGGGTGAACCAGATCGCCGACGCCGACTCAATCCGGATCGGCGAGACGCTGATCATCCCGTAGGATCGGCGCATGGACCTCGACACTCTCCGGGACAACAGCGGCGAGGACTGGATCGCCGCCGCGCTGATCGCCGCCGGCGTCTTTGTCGGTCTGCTGCTGCTGCGCTGGGTGCTCGTTCGCTTCACCGAGCGCGGACCTCAGACCGGCGCGGCGACCACGCTGCGCGGCCTCGCCGCCGCGATTGAGCGCCGGACCCACGAGGCGGTGCTCCTGATCGTCGCGCTCGCGGCCGGCTCGACCGCCCTCTCGGCGCCCGAGGAGGTCGGACGGATCGTCCAGGTCGTCACGGTGATCGCGTTGCTTGTGCAGGCGGGGCTGTGGGGAAGCGCGGCGATTACCTTCGCCGCCCGCTGGCAGCGTGAGCACGACCCCGACTTCGCCGCCCCGGGAGTGACCGAGGCGGGCCGCTACCTGGGCACGCTGGCGCTCTGGTCGCTGCTGCTGATCCTCGCGCTCGACAACCTCGGCGTGCAGGTGACGGCACTGGTCGCGGGACTCGGCATCGGCGGCATCGCGATCGCGCTGGCGGCGCAGAGCATCCTCGGAGACCTCTTCGCCTCGCTCGCGATCGTGCTGGACCGCCCCTTCGCCGTCGGCGACTTCATCGCGGCGGGGGACATGTCGGGGAGCGTCGAGCGGATCGGGGTGAAGACGACGCATCTGCGCAGCCTGAGCGGCGAGCAGCTCGTGCTCGGCAACAGCGATCTGCTGAACTCGCGCATCCGCAACTACGGGCGGATGGAGGAGCGACGCGTGGTCCTCACCCTCGGCGTCACGTACGACACCGCCCTCGAACAGGTCGAGGCGATCCCGGGGATCATCCAGGAAGCCGTCGAGCAGCAGGAGTCCACGCGCTTCGACCGCGCGCACTTCCAGGGCTTCGGCGAGTCGGCGCTGGAGTTCGAGGCCGTCTACCACATGACCAGCGCGGACTACGGCCTCTACATGGACACCCAGCAGGCGATCAGCCTGGAGTTGCTGCGCCGCTTCCGCGAGGCCGGCATCGAGTTCGCATTCCCGACCCGCGCGGTGCACGTCTACGGCCAGCTCTCGCCCTCGGCGGACTGAGGGGGCGCCGGAGCCGCGAACGGGCGGCCCCTACCGGAGTGCCGCCGAACCGCGCACAATCGAAGGAAGCGTGAACCCGTTGCCGGGTGGTGTAACGGTAGCACAGGGGACTTTGGATCCCTTGATGGAGGTTCGATTCCTCCCCCGGCAGCCAGTTGCAGTCAGCGGTTCGACCGGATTGCCGCCGCCGCCATCTTCCAGGGGCGAACCCGTACCCGCCGGGCCCGGCTCACAGGGCGTGCGGGCGAGGTCGCAGCGCAGGCAAGCTACGAAGTCTCGAGTGCCGCGTCCTCAGCGTTGGCCGCAGGCTCGGGTCCCGCCATGCGGTAGCCGACGCGGGCCTCCGTGAAGATGAAGGTCGGACTCGCGGCATCGTCGCCGAGCTTGCGGCGGATACTATTGATTGCCGTGCGCATGGGCCGGACATCGTCACCGGCCTGCAGGCCCCAGACCCGTTGCAGCAGTTGCTCATGGGTCACCACACGGCCCGCGTTCGCCGAGAGCTCCACGAGCGTCCGGTACTCGATAGGGGTCAGGGGGACGAGTTCACCGGCAAGGACCACCCGCCGTTCGTTGAAGTCGACGACGAGGTCGCCCATCACATACGGCTCCGCGGGCTCGGACACCGCTCGCCTCCGGAGCGCGGCCTTGATCCGCGCGCCCAACTCCGTGACCGAAAAGGGTTTCACCACGTAGTCTTCGGCGCCCTCTTCGAAGGCCCTGGCGATGAGTTCGTCCTGTCCGTAGGCCGAGATGAAGATGACGGGCACGTCCACCATCGTCGTGATTTCAGCCATCAACTCGATGCCGTCGGTCCCGGGGAGGCGCAGGTCGAGCAACGCCAGGTGCGGCCGT
>VXOS01000125.1 GCA_009839925.1 Chloroflexota bacterium | reverse complement strand
GAAGGACTTCATCGAGCGCAACCTCAGTTCGCTGCCGAGGGAGACGCTGCAGAAGGTCCTGCACGACAACGCGGCGCGCGTGTACCACCTCGACTAGCGAGCCGGCGATCGCGCCGGCTCGGCCGCCGCGGCGCTCAAGCACCTCGGCCTGATCGGGGCGAGTGTCCGCGTCCCCGGCGGAGGCGCTACGCTCCTGCGCGTCCGGGCATCCGAGGCGCCCCGAAGGGTCTTCCATGCAGCAACTCGAGCTCGTCCCGTACCTGCTCTACGAGAAAGAGGACAGCGGGATCCTCTGGATCAAGTTCAACCGGCCCGAGAAGCTGAACGCCGCCGTCGGCGGCCCCGAGCGCAACGGCACGCTGGCGAAGGTCGGCGAGTACATGCGCGCCGGCGACGACGATCCGGACGTGAAGGTGATGGTGCTGACCGGCCTCGGGCGCGGCTTCTGCGCCGGTGTCGACATCCGCAGCAGCGCTCTCGGCGACTTCGAGCCTGGTGACAACTTCCTCGGCAACGCACCGTACGAGGCCGGCGGGCTGGATGCGGCGCGGCAGCACTTCTACCACGGCATCACCAAGCTGGTGAAGGAGATCTCGTTCATCCGCAAGCCGACGATCGCGATGGTCAACGGCGTGGCCGCGGGACTCGGCATGGACATGGCGCTGCAGTGCGATATCCGCTACGGCAGCGAGAAGACGCGCTTCCTCTCCTACCACCTGGTCGGCCAGATCATCGAGCACGGGGGCGCCTACGTCCTGACGAGGCTCGCCGGCCTTGGCCGCGCCCTCGAGTTCTCCTTCACGGGCGACCTCGATGGCGAGACTGCCGCGGAGTGGGGCGTCCTCAACAAGATCGTGCCGTCCGAGGATCTCGAGGCGGAGGTGCGTGCGCTGTGCGACCGCATCATGCGCAACCCGCCGCTGGTCTCGTGGATCAACAAGCGGGTGATCCGGGCGGCCATGGACACGACGCTCGAGCACACGGCCGTGCTGACCTCGAACGCCTCGCCCATTCCCGGCGCCTCGGAGGACGCCGCCGAGGCTCGCGCGGCTCTCGGCGAGCGGCGCGCCCCCGTGTTCAAGGGCCGCTGAGCGGTCGACTGGCGCCTCCGGAGTGCGTCAGCCCTCGAGGATGAGCCGCGCCAGCGCTTCCGGCTCGCTCAGCATCGGGTAGTGGCCGGTGTCGAGCTCGCGCCAGGGCGCGCCGAACGCCTCCGCGGTGCGGCGCTGGTGCGCCTCGCCGGGATTCTCCGCGCGCCGGCACCAGATCACCGAGACGTCCCAGTCCTGGTCCCAGAACGATTCCAGCACCACCGGCTGCGTGACGGTTCCGATGGGCCGCCCGCAGAAGCGCTCGCCTGCCCACGCGGCGGTCTCGGGCGGGAGGCCGTGGAGCAGGCGCGCCAGGTGTTCCTCGGTCGGCCGGCCGGTTGCGGTGGGGGCGCTGCGCGGCCGCCCCAGGACGTCCGCGGTGGTCTCGCCGGTCTTGAGCACGAGCGCGTCCACGAAGACGAGGCGGGCGATGCGCTCGCGCGCGAGCTCGGCCGTCCTCGCCGCCACCATCCCGCCCGACGAGGTGCCGACCAGCACCACGTCGCTGAGGTCTTCGTAGAAGAGCAGCTCCGCGATCTCGTCCGCCTGTGACTCGACCGTGATACCCGGCCGGTCCTGTTCCGTCCGCTCGCCGCAGCCGTCCAGCGACGGCGCGTATGCGTCGTGGCCCGCCGCGCGGAGCCGCCTCGCGACGGGGCCCCAGATCCAGCCGCCCTGGTATGCGCCGTGGATGAGCACGAATGCGGTCATCGGTTTCCTCCTCGCGCGGAGTCGCTTCGGTCGGCGCGCGGCGTCAGCGACCCTTGAACACGGGCTCGCGCCGCTCGCCGAGGGCCGCGCGCGCCTCGGCGGCGTCCTCCGAGGTGCCGGGAATGGGCGAGGCGTTCGAGGTCAGCACGGCCGTGTGCTCGAGCGTCGTGTCCATGGCCGCCCGGATCACCCGCTTGTTGATCCACGAGACCAGCGGCGGGTTGCGCATGATCCGGTCGCACAGCGCCCGCACTTCCGTCTCGAGGTCCTCGGAGGGCACGAGCCTGTTGAGGACGCCCCACTCGGCGGCCGTCTCGCCATCGAGGTTGCCGGTGAAGGAGAACTCGAGCGCGCGGCCGAGCCCGGCGAGCCGCGTCAGATAGTAGGCGCCGCCGTTCTCGATGATCTGGCCGACCTGGTGGTAGGACATGAACCGCGTGAGTTCGCTGCCGTAGCGGATGTCGCACTGCAGCGCCATGTCCATCCCGAACCCCGCGGCCACGCCATTGACCATCGCCACGGTCGGCTTGCGGATGAACGAGATGTCCTTCATCAGCTTGGTGATGCCGTAGTAGAGGTGCTGCCGCGTCGCGTCCAGCCCGCCCGCCTCGTACGGCGCGTTGCCGAGGAAGTTGTCGCCCGGCTCGAAGTCGCCGAGGTCCGTGCCCCTGACGTTCAAGCCCGCGCAGAAGCCGCGGCCCACGCCGGTCAGCACGATCACCCGGACGTCCGGGTCGTCGTCGCCGGCGCGCATGTACTCGCCGACCTTGGCCAGCGTGCCGGTCCGCTCCGCGCCGCCGACTGCGGCGTTGAGCATCTCCGGGCGATTGAACTTGATCCAGAGGATCCCGTTGTCCTCCTTCTCGTAGAGGAGGTACGGGACGGTCTCGAGTTGCTGCATGATGAACCCCTTCCGCTTGGTGATTCTGGCCCACGCTCCGACCGAGATCGAGCGCCGCGCAGGGCGGCGTCATGGCGGACGAGTGGGGGCGCCGGCGCTCACGGCCGCAAGAGCCTGTGCTGCACTGTGCCGCCTTGTGCGTTAGCCCTCGAGGATGAGCCGTGTCAGCGCCTCCGGCTCGCTGAGCATCGGGTAGTGGCCGGTGTCGAGCTCGTGCCAGCGCGCGCCGAGCGCCTCCGCGCAGCGGCGCTGGTGCGCCTCGCCGGGGTTCGCGGCGCGCCGGCACCAGATGACCGAGGCGTCCCAGTCCCGGTCCCAGAACGAATCGAGTTCGACCGGCCGGCTGAACGCCGCGGCGGGATGCAGCCCGAAGCGCTCGGCCGCCCACTCGGCGCTCTCGCGCGGGAGATCGCGCAGCAGGTCCGCGAGCCGTTCCTCGGCCGGCCGGCCGGTCGCCACGTCGGTGTCGATCGCCCTCGGCCGGTTCACGATGTCGCCGATGGTCTCGCCGGGCTTGAGGACGAGCGCGTCGACGAAGACGAGGCGGGCGATGCGCTCGCGCGCGAGCTCGGCCGTCCTCGCCACCACCATCCCGCCCGAGGACGTGCCGACGAGGACCACGTCGTTGAGGTCCTCGTGGAACAGCAGCTGCGCGATCTCCTCGGCCTGCGACTCCGTGGTGATGCCGGGCCGCATCTGGATCGCCCGCTCACCGCACCCGTCGAGCGACGGCGCGTGCGCGACGTGGCTCTCGGCGTGCAGCCGCTCGGCGACGGGGGCCCAGATCCAGCCACCCTGGTATGCGCCGTGGATGAGCACGAATGCGGTCACCGTTGTCCTCCTCGCGTCGTTGCAGCTCGCTGGCTCGGGGCCAAGCCTAGCGCAGCGCCCGCGGGCGGGCCGGGATAGCGGCCCGGGTCGGGACCCGGCTATCTTGTCGGGCGGAGCCCGCGAGGAGGCTGCGGTGAAGATCGGATTGCTGCTCACGTCGCACCCGGACCCCGATACGTCGCCGTATCCGCACCAGTCGGTCCACGCGCGCGTCACCAACGAGGTGCTGACGGCGGAAGAGAACGGCTTCGACACCGTCTGGATCGCGGAGCACCACTTCTCCAACACCTACGGCATCCTGCCGGACCCCTTTAGCTACCTCTCCTACCTCGCCGCCAAGACCAGCAGCGTCAAGCTCGGTGCGGCCGTCATGGTCGTGCCGCTGCACCACCCGTTGCGCATCGTCGAGAACGCCGCGTTCGTCGACATCCTGAGCGAGGGGCGCTTCCAGCTCGGCCTCGGCTCCGGCTACCGGCCGTACGAGTTCGAGGGCCTCGGCGTCGAATACGACGAGCGGCACGCGATGATGCAGGAGGAGGCGGTGCCGCTGATCCTGCAGGGCTTCTTCGACAAGCGCGTCAACGTGGACGGCCAGTTCTTCAAGATCAGGATGGACGAGCAGAGCGAGGTCTTCCCGCAGCCGATCCAGCAGCCCCACCCGCCGATCTACATGGCGGCGGGCACGCCCGGCTCGATGGCCTTCGCGGCCCGCAACGGCTTCGGCCTCATGCAGTCCGCGCTGCCCTCGATCGAGACGATCGGCGAGCACGTGGCGTTCTATCGCGAGCACATGGCGGAGGCGCAGGCTCCGTACAGCCAGAACCCGGCGTTCGGCGACATCGACGTCGCCCGCATGGTCTACGTTGCCGAGTCCGACGAGAAGGCGCGCGAGGAGTCCGAGGAGGGCATCGTGCGCCACACGAAGAGCTTCCTGCTCAGCGGCAGGACCGGGAGCTACCTCGGCGACGTCGCCGAGAAGAGCGACGAGAGCGCCTTCGCCTACGAGCAGCTGGTCAGGGACACCGTGCTGCACGGCTCGCCGGACACGGTGCTGCGCCGCCTCGAGAGGCTGGCCCAGGCCGGCGCCTCGTCGGTGATGATCCACTACCCGCCGTACTACGGTCCGGCGAAGACGACGAAGATGCTTGAGCTGTTCGCGAACGAGGTGCTGCCGCACGTCGGCGCGTTCGAGCAGGCCGGCGCTGGCGAGGCTCTGGCGAAGGCCGGCGTCCCGGCGGCTAGATAGCAGGGAGGTCGGTATAGCCGAGACCTCGTTCGCCCGCTTCGAAGGCAAGGTCGCGCTGATCACCGGGGCCGCCAGCGGCATCTGCCGCGCCGCCGCCGAGATCATCGCGGCCGAGGGCGGCACGATCGCCGCCGTCGACAACAACCAGGAGCTGCTGGACGGCGCGATGGAGGCGTTCGCGGCGGCCGGCGGGGGCGAGCACCACGCCTATCACGCCAGCGCGCTCGAACAGGGGGACGTGGACGCCGTTGTCGCCGACGCCGTCGAACGCTTCGGCAGGATCGACATCCTCGTCAACGGCGTCGGCGGTTCCACGGCCATCCCGAATTCGGGCGCCACGGTCGAGGAGTTGACGTTCGAGGAGTGGCAGAAGGTGCTGGACTTCAACCTCAGCGGGACCTTCCTGTTCTGCCACGCCGTGATTCCTCACATGACCAGCCAGGGTGGCGGCAAGATCGTGAACTTCTCCTCCCGCTCGAGCCGCGGGAGGAGCCCGACGAGCTCCGCGGCCTACGCCGCCGCCAAGGGCGGCATCATCTCGTTCACCTCGAAGCTGGCGATGGAGGTCGGGCCCGCGGGCATCAACGTCAACGCGATCGCACCCGCGACGACCATGACCGAGCGCATCCGTCGCGTGTACGAGCAGCGGCCGGCGGGCTCTCGCGAGCGCCAGATCGCGGCGATCCCGCTGGGCCGCGTCGCCGAGCCGATCGACCAGGCCAACGTGGTTTGCTTCCTGGCTTCGGCGCACGCGGACTTCGTCACCGGCGTGACCATCGATGTGACCGGCGGCGGCTAAGGCTCCCGAACGGCGCGCGCGCCTCTCGTCTCGCGTGTTCAGTTGTCGGGCTGGTTCGCGGCGCCCGGGGTGGGATTGCCCACGGTCTGGAAGTCGCCCGTGACGTCGGGCACCCGAGCGTAGCTCGTGCCCTCGTCGGCCTGGCCGTCGTCCCAATCGACCTCGGCAACCAGCGTGCCGCCGGCCGTCCAGATGCCCAATTCCTCGTCCCTGCCGAGGGCGAATCCCGGCCAGCCATCCTTGTCGAGCTGGATCTGCACGTACCCGCCCGGCGGAATCACCAGCTCCGAGGGGAAGGCGACCCGCTTGCCCGGATCCGCCAGATCGTCGGCCACGACGAAGTTGGCGAGGGCCAGGTAGGCGTCCGACGAGTTGTAGAGCTCGAACCAATCGAGGGGGTCGCCCTGGGCGGCGATCTCGTTGATCACGAGGCCGACGTCACTCGCGGCCACGTCGGCGCCTGCCTCGTCCGCTCGCGGCAGGGGAGGGGGGCTGCCCCCCAGGCAGCGGAGAAGCTGCCGGACACCATCGCGCCCTGTGCGGGGCTCGCCTCCGCGAGCGTCAGCACCCCCGCGCTGAAGGGGGTGAAGCTGTCGAGGGTCGCGCCGCCGGCGGGGATGGACCACACGCCTCCCGCGATCCGGTCCTCGCCGATGGTGAGCGTGACCCCGCCCGTCAGCCGAGCGATGGGCAGCACGACGGTGAGCCCTTCCACCGATCCGTCCGGCTGCACGCTGATGACGGCAAGCGAGGCCGCCTCCTCGATGCCGAACCCTGCGGTCTCCTCGGCGCTGGCGTGGCCGACGACCACTCCCAAGTCGTCGGCAGGCAGCTCCTCCCCGTCCACCGCGAGGTAGGAGATCTCACCCGCTGAGAGCGGGTCCGCGCTCCTGTTGCTGCCCCAGTTCGTCTCAAAACGCAGTTCCACGTGGCCGGCCTCGAGCCCGTCCGAGGCCGCGACGGGCTGATCGGGAGCGGGCCACTCGGGAGGCTGCGGCGTCAGGTCGTCGAGGATCTCGGCGCGCCGTTTGAGGATGAACTGGCGCACCCGCTCGGCATCGGCCGCGGCGGCGGCCCTGTGTTCCGGCAGCGCGTGCTGCTGGACGATCGCCGCCAGCTCGTCGGCGCTTCCCAGCAGCTCGTCCTCGTTCCAGACGGTGTCGAGCAGCTCCTTGAGGCGGGCGACGTACCTCGCACGCCACTCCTCGTCGCCGTAGAGCCGGCTGGGGATGGCCGTGAGGGCCAGCACCGAGGGCGGGGGGTTGCTGATGTTGTCGAAGGGGTTGGGGTCGTCCTTCAGGTGGAACGCCTCGTCCACGCCCCAGGGCATGAACACGAAGCGGCCACCCGGTTCCCGGTAGAAGCGGTAGTTGTTGCGGTTGCCGGTGTACCCATCCCAGTGGCCCAGCAGCACCTCCAGCGCCCAGAACGTGAGGAAGCGGTCCAGGTCGACGATCTCGGCCAGCGCCGCCAGCCCCGCCCCGGAGGGGTCTTGCAGCGCGGCGACCACGGCGTCGATGTCCGACCAGTCGTCGGCGTCCTCGTTGGACTTCTTCTCGAAGGTGCCGCGGTACTCGGGGGTGAAGTCGCTGACCGTGCCCTCGTAGAGGTTGCCCTCGGTGCTCGCGAAGTGGCGCGCGAGGAAGGGCGGCTTGATCTCCTCGACGTGGACGTAGAGCCCGAGGCTCGTTCCGTTCACCGAGACGGTTGCGAAGCTGCAGCGCGGAGTCGGGATTCCGGCATCGGCGAAGACCCGGTGGGCGAGGCAGGTGTTGATCAGCGACGGATCCTGGAGGCTGTTGTTGAGCGTCATGCGCTCCATCACGCCGCCCAGCGCCTGACCGTCCACGTACTTGTCGAAGCGGAGCTTCAGCGAGGGCCTGGTGTCGCTCTGGGAGCCGATGAACCCCTTCTTGCGGACGCCGATCCCGATGTGAGTCTCGCCGTCCACGGTCACCGTGGCCGGGAACCAGGTGTAGATGTCGGCGAACGGCCGGGAGAGCCTGTATTCCGCGATCTCGGCCAGCAGCTCCTCGAGCGTCCGGGTCTGGTGGCGCAGGGTGTCCCAGTCCTCGGGCGCGATCTCGATGGCGATCTTCAGCACACGCTGGAGGTCGAAGTAGGCGTCGGTCGGGTCGGCGGGCCGGGACTCCTCCGCCGTCGGCGTCGGCGTCGCTGTCGACGCACTGCCGGGCGTGGGCGTGACAGTCGCGATAGCCGTCGGCGCTGGAGGAGGCGCGTCGTCCGAGCTGCAGCCGGCGGTCAGGAGCGCCAGCGCGATGACGCTCGCCGCGACCAGCGACGGCCACGACGCGCTGCGCCTCGCAAGCGACTCGCCGCCCGGGACCCTCATCTCCAACGACGCCTCGGGGACCGCGGCGCGAGCGCGAGCGGCACGGCTAGAACGTCGCGATCGGGTTCGCCGGGGAGCCGGTCCCCTGCGCGAAGCGCAGCGGGTTGAGGGAGAAGCAGAACTCCCAGCGACTGCGCTCCGCGCAGGCCTCGCCGAGCCGCTCGAGGTGGGCGTTGTCGATCAGCCGCAGCCCCATCATCGGGATCGCGACCTGGTGCATCGGCATCATCGTCTCCGCGTACTGCCCGACCGGCGCGTGGTCGGTGAAGACGTCGGAGCCAATCAGCGCGACCCCGCGCTCGTGCAGCCAGGGCAGGCAGGCGGCGTTGTAGCCGGAGAACTCCTCTGGAGGCGGCTCGCCGGCCGCGGCCGCGGCCTCGACCTGCGCCCCGTAGCCGACGCGCAGGAGCAGCACGTCGCCCTCCTCGACACGCACGCCCTGCGCCTCCTCGGCGGCTTCGAGGTCCTCGGGGAAGACGTAGTCCTCGGGGTCGAGCGTGGTCTTGCCCTTGAGCCGCGCGACATCGAGCAGGACGCCGCGGGTGAGGATGCCGTCGCGCATGACGTCCGAGGTCTGGACCGTGGCGCCCTCGCCGCTCTTGACCAGCGCGGACGAGCGGCCGTTGTACATCCGCCCTTCCCAGAAGACGTGGGCGAGGCCGTCGATGTGCGTGAAGATCGAGCCGTGGAAGACGAACGAGATGTACTCGCTCGCCCCCTGCAGCATCTTGCGGCCCGGGAACCTCGGGTTCTCGCGGTCGTCGCCGAGGGCGTACAGCTCACCGCTCTGCACCATGTTGGTCACCGGGTTCGCGCCGGCCATCGCGCGCGGACCGGACCAGGGGATGACGCGTGAGCAGGAGACGCTGACGCCCTCGCGGATCAGCGAGGCCGCCTGCCTGCGCTTCTCCGGCGTGATCAGGTTCAGCGTGCCGAGCGTGTCGTCCTCGCCCCAGCGTCCCCAGTTGCTGAGGGTTTCGAAGTAGCCGAGGACCTCCTCCTGGCTTGGTGGGGTAGGCATCGCTCCTGTCCTCCCTCCGCCGGGGCGGGCGGCCTCAGTCGTGGAAGTGCGGGATGACCCTCTCGCCCATGAGCCGGAGCGACTTCATGATCTTCTCGTGCGGGAGACTCGGCCCCGCCTGGACCAGGCACATCATGTGGTCCAGCCCGACGTCACGGTAACGTTCCATCTTCTCGATGATCTGGTCCGGCGTGCCGACGATGAACTGGTCCTCGGCGTCCATCGCCTCGAAGAACTCCTCGTTCGAGATCTCGGCCCCTTCCAGCACCTTGATCAGGACGGTGCGGCCGGGGCTGTCTCCGGACTCGGCGATGCGCTCGATCTGCGCCGCCCGGTCGAACGCCGCGGACTCCTCGCCCTCTCGCTGGGCCTTCCAGCCGAGCCGCAGCGCGGCCACCTTGGTCAGGTACCACGCCGCAGCCTGCGGGCCGCCGTCGTGGATCGCTTCGTCCTCGGTCTCCGCGCAGTAGACGTAGGTGAACGCCCCGCAGCGGTTGTTGACCGCCTGCCCGAACGGCTGCTGCTCGCGCTGCGCCTCGCGGTAGGCGCGCACGCTCTCGGCGAGCGCCGCTAGCGGCTGGAACAGCGTCAGCCCGAGGTAGCCGATGCCGCCGCGCCCGGCGAGCTCGATCGACTCCGGGCTGCCCCCGGCGATCCACATCGGCGGGTGGGGGTCCTGCAACACGCGCGGCACGACGGTGATCGGGGCGACCTCGACGTGCTCGCTGGAGTACGAGAACTCATCCTCCGTCCACATTCGCGGGATGATCTCGAGGGCCTCGCGAAGGATCGGGCGCGTCGTCTCGCCGTCGATGTGGAAGACGTCCCACTCGCGGACGGTGGAGCGTCCGAAGCCGATCTCGAGCCTGCCGTCGCTGAGGTTGTCCAGCACCGCCGCCCGCTCGGCGACGCGCACCGGGTGGTTGAACAGCGGGTGCGTGAGCACCACCGCGTGCCCGACGCGCATCTGCTTCGTGCGCGCCGCCACCGCGGTGAGGAAAATCTCGGGCGCCGGCATGTGCGCGAACTCGACCGAGCCGTGGTGCTCGACCGACCAGAAGCAGTTGAAGCCCGCGGCCTCGCCCACGTCGACCTGCTCCAGCACCTGCTGGTAGAGGCGGTGGTCCGCGCCCGCCGGCCACGGCCGTCCGGTTCCCTGGCAGAACTCGTAGAACAGGTCGATCTTCACGGTGGGCCTCCCGGGCTGCTCGCGGCTAGCCCTGCCTGATCTCCTCGGCGATGCCGCGCATGTACTCCGCGTCGTGGAAGCGGCCCGCGCGCTTCTCCACGAAGGCGCGCACCGCCTCGCGGTGCTCGGGCGTTTGCAGGGCGGCGTCGAACGTCACTCGGGAGTCCTGCTCCACCGTCTCGAGGTCGGGCGCGAACATGGCGTCGAACGTCATCCGCTTGACCGTGCGCAGCGTCGAGGCGGGGTTCGCGGCGATCTCCTGGCCGAGCGCGACTGCCTCGGGCAGCAGCTGGTCGGGTTCGACCAGGCGGTTGACCAGACCCAGCTCCAGCGCCTCCTGCGCGCTGTAGATCCGCCCCGTCAGCATCATCTCCTTCGCGGCCTGAAGTCCGATCACCTGCGGCAGCATCCACGCGGAACTGACCTCCGGCGTCAGGCCGATTGCCGCGAAGCGCATCGAGAAGCGCGCCGCCGTCGAAGCCACGATCGAGTCGTACCAGAGGATCGAGGTGAGACCGATGCCGAGCGCGATCCCGTTGACCGCGGCGATCAGCGGCTTGCACTCGACCGCGAGGAACTCGGGCGTCCAGGGGTGCGCGCCCGGCGGCCTCTTCTGCGGGCGGTCGAAGTCGCCGGCCATGCGCGCGCTCAGGTCGGCGCCGGAGCTGTAGGCGCGACCGTTGCCCGTCGTCACGATCGCTCCGATGCCGGGGTCGGCGTTGAACTCCTCGAACGCCTCGCGGATCTCGCTCCCCAGCTCGGCGCCGAGCGCGTTCATCCGCTCCGGCCGGTTGAAGCGCACGATGCCGACGCGCCCTTCGCGTTCTACCTCGATGAACTCCCAGTCGGACATGTGGGCTCCTCTCGCGGCTGCTCGGTCCCGCGCATCATGCCACGCCGCCTCGGGGGCCGGGCCGGCGCCCGGAGGGTAGTATGTGCGCGCGCCGGTTGCTCCTCGCACGGGAACGAATCGGACTCGCTGCTGCGCCAACGCCGCGGCAGCGAGGGCCCGCCGGAGGGTTCGATGCGCGCACTCGTCATCGGCGGCACGGCGGCGACCGGCCCTCCGGTCGTCCGGCGGCTGCTCGACCGCGGCTACGACGTCACGCTCTACCACCGCGGGCTGCACGAGGCCAGCACGCTGCCGGAGGACCTCGAGCACATCCACGGCGAGCCGCACTTCGAGGAGACGATCGCCCGCGATCTCGCCGGCCGCAGCTTCGACCTGGTCGTGGCGACCTACGGCCGCATCCGCTACCTGGCCGAAGCCCTCGAGGGCAAGACGCCACGCCTGATCACGATCGGCGGGTTCCCCGTGATGAAGGGCTGGATGCACGTCCGCGATCCCCACAACGCCGAGCACGACGGTCCGGTGCTGACTCCGGGCTTCGAGGACAACGAGCTCGAAGACGACGGCGTGGACGCCTTCGTCGACCGCATGATCGAGACGGAGCGCGCGGTCATGGACCGCCACGCGGCCGGGCGCTACGAGGCGACGCACTTCCGCTATCCGTACGTCTATGGCCCGCACAGCATCGTGTCGAGCGAGTGGCGGATCATCAAGCGAGTCCTCGACGATCGGAAGCGCTTCATCATCCAGGGCGGCGGGCTGACGCTGAGCACGCGTTGCGCCTCCGAGAACGTCGGGCATGCCATCGCGCTGGCGATCGATCAGCCCGAGCGCTCGGCCGGGCAGATCTACCACCTCGCCGATGACGTGCAGTTCACGGCGCAGCAGTGGGTCGAGCTGATCGCCGGAGTCCTCGGCTACGAGTTCGAGTTCGTCGAGATCCCGTGGAGCATCGCGCCGCCGGGGCGGACGTTCGTGCCGCTCAGCGGGCAGCCCTTCCACCGGCTGATGAGCAACGCGAAGCTGCGCGGCGACCTCGGCTATCGGGACGCCGTGCGGCCGCAGGACTGGGTGCGGACGACGGTCGAGTGGTGGCTCGAACACCCGCCGACGGTGGACGGCCAGGGCAACAACATGAAGGCGAGCGACTTCGACTACGAGGGCGAAGACCGGCTGCTCGCGGCCTGGGACGAGTTGCTGGCCGGAGCGCCCGAGGTCTTCTCCGAGCGCGTCTACTTCCGCCACCCCTACCCCCACCCGAAGCAGCTCGGCGATCTGCTCTGATGCGCCCGCGTAACCGCACGCCCGAGCCGGAAGGCTAGGCGGCGGCGTGGCCGAGCCGAGCGCGCGCGTCCAGATCGAGGAAGGCGTCGCGTTCGCCTCCGCGGGCGGACGGGAGCTGCGCTGCGATGCCTTCCGTCCGGCGGGTCAGAGCGGACCCCAGCCGGGAATCCTGCTCGTCCACGGCGGGGGCTGGCACATGGGCGCGCCGGCGATGATGCGCGGCTACGGGATCCTCATGGCGCGCCACGGCTACCCCTGCGTCGCCAGCGAGTACCGCCTCAGCGGCGAGGCGAAGTGGCCCGCCCAGTTCGACGACGTCCTCGCGGCGATCCGCTGGATGCAGGATGAGGCGGGCGAGCTCGGCATCGATCCGGCCCGCCTCGTGCTGTGGGGCCTCTCCGCCGGGTCGCACATGTCGCTGCTGGCCGCCGCGCGCCTGAGCGGCGAGGCGAGCCCGATCGCCGCCACGGTCAACCACTACCCGATCACCAGCCTCGAGCCCGCGCTCGGCACCGCGTGGGAGCACGCCCAGCGGTTGCCGGAAGATCCCGCGACGGCGGACTGGGCCGCGATGAGCCCGCTGTCGCACGTCGGGGCGGGGTTCCCGCCCACCCTGCTCCTCCACGGCTCAGCCGACGCGATGGTCGTCCTCGACCAGAGCCTGCGACTCTACGAGGCGCTGACCGGCGCGGGTGTCCCCACGGACCTCGCGGTCTTCGCCGACCAGCCGCACGGCTTCGACCTCCAGCGCGCCTTCGCGCTCCAATCGATCGAGGTCGTTCGCTTCTTCCTCTCGCGCTACGCGCCACTGACCGCCGAAGGAGACGCTGCATGAAGCTCGGACTGCACCTCGCCAACTTCACCTACGACATCGGCCCGCCGGGGTTCGCCGCGAAGCTGGACGAGGTCGTGAGCGGCGCCGACGCGGTCGGCTTCGACCGCATCTCGGTGATGGACCACTACTTCCAGATTCCCGGAATCGGTCCGGCCGAACATGAGATGTTCGAGGCGTACGGCATCCTCGGCTACATCGCCGCGCGGACCTCGCGCGTGAAGCTCGGCGTGCTCGCGACGGGGGTGACGTACCGCAACCCCGGCTTCCTCGCGAAGCAGATCACCGGCCTCGACGTCCTGTCGCAGGGCCGCGCCTGGCTGGGGATTGGCGCGGCCTGGTACGAGCGGGAGCACCTCGGCCTCGGGTGGGCCTTCCCGCCGCTGCGGGAACGCTACGAGCGCCTCGAGGAGGCAATCCGGATCTGCCTGCAGATGTGGAGCGACGACGACGGACCGTTCACCGGCACGCACTACCAGCTTGCCGAGACGCTGTGCTCGCCTCGCCCCATCCAGCAGCCACGGCCGCCGATCATGGTCGCCGGCAGTGGCGAGCGAAAGACGCTGCGCCTCGTCGCGCGCTACGCCGACCAGTGCAACGTGCGCGGCGACAGCCCCGAGGGCGCGAAGCGGCTCTTCGCCATCCTCGAACAGCACTGCGAAGCGGAGGGCACGGACTACCAGGCGATCGAGCGAACCGTCACGATGCGCTTCGATCCCGGTCCCGAGGGCGAACGCGCCGCTGAAGTCGTCGACAAGATCGGGGAACTCGCGGATGCGGGAGCGCACGCCGTCCTCGGCTCCCTGCAGGACGCCGGCGATCCGCGGGTGATGGAGGCGATGGGTCGCCTCGTGATCCCGCAGGTCGCGGAGCTGTGATGAGGCTGAGCATGATGACCGACTTGAGATCCGACACCGTCACCCGGCCCGGCGAGGCGATGCGCCGGGCGATGGCGCAGGCCGAGGTCGGCGACGACGGCCGCGGCGACGACCCCACGGTGCAGCGCCTCGAGGCGGCCTCGGCCGAGCGTGTCGGCAAGGAGGCCGCGCTCTACGTGCCGAGCGGCACGATGGCCAACCTGCTCGCGCTGCTCGTCTACTGCGGCCGCGGCGACGAGGCGGTCGTCGGTTCGCAGTCGCACATCCTCCACCACGAGGCGGTCGGCGCCTCGGCGCTGGGCGGCGTCAGCCTGCGCAGCGTGGCCAACGACGAGCGCGGTCGCATCGAACCCGCGGAGTTGCGAGACGTGATCCGCGACCCCGCTACGCCGCCGCGAACGGCGCTGGTCTGCCTCGAGAACACGCACAACCGCTGCAACGGCGCGGCTGTCCCGCTCGACAGCATGCGCGGCGCGGTCGAGGTCGCGCGCGCCGCCGGGGCCGCGGTGCACCTCGACGGCGCGCGCATCTTCAACGCCGCGCTGGCGCTGGAGACGGACGCAGCCACGATCGCCGCGCTCGCCGACAGCGTCGCCTTCTGCTTCTCGAAGGGCCTCGGCGCGCCGGTCGGCTCCGTGCTGACGGGGCCGCGCGAGGTGATCGCCCGCGCGCGCGGGCTGCGTCGCCAGCTGGGCGGCGCGATGCGCCAGGCCGGCCTGATCGCCGCCGCGGCGCTGTACGCCCTCGAGCACCGCGTCGAGCGCCTGGCCGAGGACCACGAGCGCGCGGCGCGCCTCGCGGACGGCCTCGCCGCGCTGCCGGGTGCAGCCCTGCGGGTCGCCGAGGCCGAGACCAACATCGTCTTCTTCGAGATCGACGGCGCGCTCGACGGGGTCGAGTTCCGGGAGCGCCTCGCGGCCGAGGGTGTGTTGTGCAGCGGGACCGGCGCGCAACGCGTGCGGATGGTCACGCACCTCGATATCGATGACGCCGCCGTCGATGCGGCGATCACGGCCACGGGCCGGGTCCTTGAGGCGATGCGCGCCGCCTGAGCGCGGCTCAACCTTCGCCGGCGAACCGCGGCATCACCTTCGTCGCGAAGGTTTCGAGGTTCTTCAGCGACTTCCGCAGCGGGATCCCCATGTGTGAGAACTCGACGAGCAGGTAGTCGAGGTGGCATACCTCCCGGAGTTCCTCGATCTTCTCCACCACGTCGTCCGGGGAACCGACGAGCAGGCTGCGCGGCTCCAGGAAGTCCCAGTCGAGCTTCACGGCGTCGTCGAGGATCTCGCCGGGGTTGGTGAACACCTGCCTGCCTCGGAACGGATCGTTGAAGATGAAGGCCGACATGATGCCCGCTTCGGCATCGCGGCGCGCCTCCTCCATCGAGGGGGCGACATACATCGAGCGCATCACCGCCTGGTCCTCGCCGACGGCGAAGGGTCTTCCCTCGAGCTCCGTCCTGACCCGTGCGTAGAGCTCCATTCGCTCCCTGATCCTGAGCGCGGGAGGCTGCCAGTAGCAGGCCTTGAGCCCGAGTTCGGCCGCGGTCGCCACCGATCGATCCGTGGAGACGGTCATCCAGAGCGGCGGATGAGGCTGCTGATAGGGCCGCGGCGTCACTCGCAGCCTGGTCACCCGTTCCCCGTCCTGCCATGCGGGGTTCGGCGGATACAGGGGGTGAGAGAAGACCGTGTCGTCGGCGGGAAAACTGTAGTTGGTTCCGCGGTGCGAGAAGTACTCGTTGGTCCAGATCTCCCGCACGATCTCCACCGTCTCCCGGAAGAGCTCGCGGTTCTCCGCATCCCTGCGGGGGTCGGCGTTGGGATGAAACTGTGGACCCTCGTACGGCCAGACTCCCCTGCCGAAGCCAACCTCGACGCGCCCGCCGGTCAGGTTGTCGAGGATCGCGACGTCCTCGGCGAGCCGGATCGGGTGCCACCACGGCGCGATGTTCGCCATCTGCCCGATGCGAATCCGCGAGGTCCGCGCCGCGAGGTCCGCTCCGAGCAGGATCGGGTTTGGCAGGTCGCCCACCGCGTAGGGCCCGAAGTGGTGCTCCCCGAGCCACATCGCCTCGAAGCCCAGCTCCTCGGCGACGATGGTCTGCTCTCTGAGGTTCGCGATCAGCTGCTCGGCGGTGGTGGCCTCTCCGGCGGAACCGGCCACGGTCGTGAACGCCGCGAACTTCATGCCCGGCACCTCTCGCTTGGCGCCCGATTGGTCGTGCTAGGCTTGCCAACCACGATACTCCGAGGGGTCGCGCCATGCCGTCAGGCCGCAATCGAGGTCTGGTCCAGACCGTGCTCGGCCCCGTCTCGCCCTCGGAGCTGGGCGCCACGACCACCCACGAGCACCTCCATATCGACTTCTCCCGGATGTATCGCCCGGCCCAGGATTCGCCGTCCGAGGAGTTGGCGGATGCTCCGATCACCCTCGAAAACCTCGGGTGGATCCGGCGTCACTACTACAGCAACCGCGCCAACCTGCAGCTGACGGATCTCGATACTGCCATCGAGGAAGTCGGGAAGTTCCGCGAGGTCGGCGGCGGCGCGATCGTGGACGCGACAAGCACGGGAATCAGCCGCAACCCGGATGCGCTGGCCCGGATCTCCCGCGAGACGGGCGTGCACATAGTGATGGGCTCGGGCTACTACGTCGCGGCGGCCCATCCGGACGACATGGACGATCGAAGCGTGGAGGATCTCGCGCGGGAGATCGTCGGCGACATCGTCGAGGGCGTCGCTGGCAGTGGCGTGCGAGCGGGCATCATCGGCGAGGTCGGCTGCTCGTGGCCGCTGGAGCCGAACGAGCGCAAGTCATTGCTGGCGTCGGCGAACGCCCAGCAAGAGACGGGCGCGGCGATCCTGATCCATCCCGGGCGGCATCAGGACTCGCCGAGCGAGATCCTGGACGTGCTGGCGAGCGGAGGCGCGGAGATCTCCCGGGTGATCATGGGGCACCTCGATCGCACCGTGTTCGAGTTCGACGTGCTGCAGCGCATCGCCGCGACGGGCTGCTATCTCGAATGGGACCTGTTCGGCAACGAGGGGTCGTATTACCCCGCGGCGCCGGGGACCGACATGCCCAGCGACGCCCGGCGGCTGGACTTCATCGGGCGCATCGCCGACGCCGGTTACTCCGACAGGATCGTGATCGCCCAGGACATCTTCACGAAGCACCGACTGATCCGCTATGGGGGACACGGCTACGGCCACATCTTCGAGAACATCGTTCCAACGATGCGGCGCAAGGGCTTTCCGGAAGCGACGATTCAGGCGATCACCGTCCGCAACCCAGCCGAGATCCTTGCTCTCGCATAGGAACCCTTGCGTAATCCTACCGGGGCGCCATGGCTCCCCTCCGGCCCCCTCTCCTGGGGGAG
>VXOS01000056.1 GCA_009839925.1 Chloroflexota bacterium | reverse complement strand
CTCGCACAAGCCCGATCCGGCCCCCTCTCCCTGGGGAGAGGGCGGGGGTGAGGGGGAAGACTCCCGCGCGCCTCCGAACGCCCCGATGGCGCAACGCAATCCCGGAGGGGGGACTCCGGGAGCCGGCACGCCGCAGGGGAGCCTGCGCAACGGCCTCCTCGCGGGAGAGGGTTAGGCTGATGGGCGCCCCCGCTGCAGCGCCGGAGAGAAGGGCGTGACGGCATGCCACTTAGCGCCGCCGACCGGCTCGCGATCCTCGAGCTGCTCGCGCGCGGCCTGCGGGCGCTCGACGCCGGCGACGGCGAGGCAGCCGCTACCTGCTTCACGGCGGACGGCGTGCTCGACGTCCCGCCGCACGGCCGCTTCGAGGGCCGCGAGGCGATCGCCGCCTTCGTCCGCGCGCACGAGGCCGCGGCCGAGCACGGCAGCCAGCACTGGACGAACAACGTCATCCTCGAAGGTCACGAAGACGGCGTGCGGCTCTCCTGCTACCTGCTCGGCTTCGACCTGGGCGTCGGTGCGGGAGGCGGCCCCGCGATCGCCTGGCTCGCGCTCGTCGACGCAGAGCTGCGCCGCGAGGACGGCGAGTGGCGCCTCGCGAGCTTCAGGCGCTCGTTGCTCGGCTCGCGTGCGGGCGAGGGGTAGCGGCTAGCGGACGCCGGCGCGCCGGCGGTAGGGGTCCCGCATCCGCTCGGCCCTCGGGGCGCACTCGGCGCAGAGCACGGACTTCGCACCGAACCTCACTCCGCCGCGGATCACGTACACGCCGCAGAGCGCGCACTTGCCCTCGATGTTGCCGCCGTCGCCGTACTTGTAGGCGCCGCGCGAGGGCTCCTCGGGGGCTTCTTCGTCGGCCTCCTCCGGCTCGGCGGCCGGAGTCGCAGGCTCGGCTGCGGCGGGCGCGGCGGCGGGAACCTCCGCGGCTTCCTCCTCTGCCGGCGCGCTCGCGGCGGCCGCGGCGACGGCTTCCTCGAGCGCCGGGATGTCGGCTACGCGCGCCCGGGCGGCGGCGGCGTCTTCGAACCAGAGTGCGTTGATCTCCAGGAAGTGCGCCTGGTCCTCCGGCACGTCGGCCTCTTCGAAGATCGCGCTCACCGGGCAGGCCGGCTCGCAGGCGCCGCAGTCGATGCAGACCTCCGGCTCGATGTAGAGCATCCGGTCCGAGCCTTCTTCGTAATGGATGCAGTCGACCGGGCAAACCTCGACGCACGACTGGTCCTGCACGTCGATGCAGGGCTGCGTGATCACGAACGTCATCTGGCGAGACCTCCGTCACCGCGACGCATGCTTCCGCCGCTCCGAGGGCACACGTTACCACTCCCGCCGCTCAGGTTCGCGGCCCGGAGCCCGGATTTGTGCATCTATCGTTGGCAGATCGCCCGACTGATCACTCGCATACCCACTCGCACAAACTCGCAACGGACGTTAGGCTAGCCGCAGCGGAGTGAAGCACCGCAGATCGGCAACCCGGCGGGGAAAGACAGGAGCGAGGCATGAACAAATCAGATCTGGCGCAAGAGGTCGCGCAGCAGACCGGCCTGACGCAGGCGAGCGCCGCCGCTGCGGTCGATGCGATCTTCGGCGGCGACGGCCTCATCGCGGGCGCGCTGGCGGGCGGCGACGCCGTCACCATCGCCGGCTTCGGCAAGTTCGAGGCGCGTGAGCGCGCCGCGCGCGAGGGCCGCAACCCGGCGACCGGCGAGTCCGTGATGATCGCGGCGAAGACCGTCCCCGCCTTCAAGGCCGCACGCGCCCTCCGCGATCGCGTCGACGGCTAGCCCGCGACACCGGCCGGCGGCCGCGCGGATGCGGTCGCCGGTTCAGCCCTCCACGTTCGCGCCGGGGTCCGCCCGAGGGCAGGCGTCGGCTCCGGCGGCGAAACGTCTCCCGACCAGGCAGCGGCGAACGTTGTAGCATCGCGCGCGCGGAGCGATCCGCGCGCAGCGATGGAGTTCGCAGTGACCGCTACCGGCATCGGAGCGCTCGACCACCTCGGGATCGTCGTCGCCGACGCGCCCGAGAGCGCCGGGGCGTTCTCCGCGCTCAGCGGGCTGCCGGTCCCGCAGATCCGGGATAACCACGGCGAAGGCATGCGCGCGCGCGGCGTGCAATACCGGGGCGAGCCGATCGGCGGCGGCACCCATGCCGCCTGGTTCAGCCTCACAGGCGCGGGCGTCAACCTGATGGCGCCCAACGGCGGTCCCAGCCCCTGGAGCGACCACCTCGAGGCCCTCGGACCGGGCGCCTGCTACCTCGCCTTCGCCGTCTCCGACTCCGCAGCCACCCTCGAGGCGCTCGCCGCGCTCGGCTACCCGACCGTGCAGACGGGGCGCACGGGGGCCGGTGCGTCCTACGGCTACGGCGATGCGCGCGAGGAGCTTGGCGTCTACCTCGAGATCCTGCCCGGGCGCGCGGCGCCGGGCGGCATCGCCACCCCGGATGCGGCAGCGGACGCCCCGCGGCTCGCCGCGATCGGCTTTGTCGCGCCGGACGTGGCCGCCGCCGCAGAGGGCTGGGCGCGCGTGCTCGGCCTCGACGCGCCCGAGGTCAACGAGGGCGCGGCGACGCTGACGATGGTCGGCGGCGTGCGGCTGGAGCTGCGCAGCCAGGCTCTCGAGGGCGCGCCCGTGATCCGCGACTGCACGCTCGGCGTTGCTGCTGCCGGTCTGCCCCCGGACGCGGGGGCGGAGGCGGAGCGGCTGCTCGGCGTGCGCTTCCGCGCCGGGTAGCAAGGAGGGAGAGCGCGATGCCGTTCCATGAGTCGCCCGACGGAACCCGGATCCACTACCGCCTCGCGGGCTCGGGCGAGCAGGGGCTGGTCTTCATCCACGGCTGGTGCGGCAACACCGAGCACTGGGCGCCGCAGGCCCGCGCCTTCGCGCGCACGCACCGCGTGCTGCGCATCGACCGGCGCGGGGACGGGCGCTCCGACGCACCGCCGGGCGGTTACGACCCGCGCGATCAGGCCGACGAGCTGGCGGGCCTGATCGAGGCGCTCGGGCTGCGCGACCTTGTCGCGATCGGCCACGCCGGCGGGACGCCGGCGACGCTGCAGCTCGCCGCGCGCCACCCGCAACTGATCAAGGCCAACGTCGTCATCGACTGGGGCCCGGATCTGCGCCCGCTGCGCGAGCGCCGCGGCCGTGTCGGCGAACTCCCGACCGAGGAGGAGGGCTACGAGCAGGTGCTGGCGAAGCGCTACGAGGGCTTCTTCGGACCGCACGTCGACCAGGACAGGGTGCGCGGCTGGGCCGCCGTGGCAGCGCGCACGCCTCGCCACGTGGCGATGGCCAACCGCGTCGGCTCGACGCAGTTCAGCCACGCCGCGCTGTTGCGCCGCATCGAGCAGCCGACGCTCTGGATTAACTCGACGCGTCCGAGCCTGAGTTTCCTGCGCGACCTGCTGCCGCACGCCGAGCAGGCGTGGGTGATCGGGACCGGCCACTTCCCGCAGCTCGAGGTGCCGGAGCAGATCAACGTGCTGCTGCGCAACTTCCTCGGGCGACTCGAGCGAGGCGCGGTGCGTAGCCGCGGCTGACGCCGTCGCGGGCCCCGCGCTCCCGAGTGGGCGAAACGAAGAGACTCCGATGGCTGCCGAACTGCGCCGAGTCGTGAGGTCCGCCCTCGAGGATCGCGACAAGACGATCGGCATCGGCTTCCTCGTCGCCTTCGTGATCACGGTCGTCGGGGCGAACTGGGCGCTGCTGACCTACGGCATCGTGCCCATCGGGTTCGGGCTGGAGGCGCCGGCCAGCGTCTACTTCGTCGGTCTCACCTTCACCTTCCGCGACGGGCTGCGCGAGCGGCTCGGCTTCAAGGGCGCGCTCGTCGCGATCGCGATCGGCGGCATCCTCAGCTACGTCCTCGAGGTCCGGCAGGACGGTGACCTGATCGCGAGGATCGCGATCGCCTCGGCTGCGGCGTTCGCCGTCTCCGAGCTCTCCGACGCGGTCGTCTACGAGCGCATCCGGGAGCGGTCGCGGCTGCTTGCGATCGCCGGGAGCAACACGGTCGGGCTGGTCGTCGACTCCGCGCTGTTCCTCTCGCTCGCGTTCGGATCGCTCGAGTTCCTCACCGGTCAGGTGGTCGGCAAGTTCTACATGACGGTGACCGCCGTCGTGCTGATTGTGGCCTGGGAGCGCGGACGGCGGCTGCGCGCCGCCGCTGCCTGACGGCTCGCCTCAGCCGATTGTCGTCGCCCCGATCCCGTGCGCGACGTCCCCGATGTACGAGGAGCGGAACTGCACGCCCCAGCGCCCGTCGATCAGGGTGAAGATCCAGAGCGTGTTGAAGACGTGGTAGACGTTGCCGTCCGTGTCGCTGCGGGAGGTGCGCAGCGAGAGGTGCACCTTGTCCTCCGAGGCGTGGACGACCTCGCGGGAGAAGTTGTCGGTCTTCGCCCAGCCCTCCGCCTCGAGGCTGGCCGTCGTCTGCTCCTGGGCCGCCACGAAGTCCTCGGGCGTCTCCCAGACGTGCAGCCGCCCGCCGGCGATCCGGACGTGCGGGAAGTGCATCCGCGAGATCATGCCCTCGTTGTCGCGCGCGTTGAACGCGGCATGCCACTCGATGCAGGTCTCGATCGCCGCGCGTTCGGCCTCGGCTGACACGTTACGGCTCCACCGTGATCGAGATCGCCGGCTCGCCGGTCTCGCCGGAGAGCGTGCGGATCCCGCGTTCGACTTCTTCGAGGGGGAATTCGTGTGTGTGCATCCTCTGGACAGGGTAACGCCCCGAGGCAATGAGGCGCAGCGCGCGCACGAACGACTCGCGACCGACGCCGCGCACCCCGCGCACGTTCGCCTCGTGGCGGATGATCGCGTCCGAGTCGAACTCGGCGACGCGGTGCGTGCCCTTCAGCCCGGCCAGCACCATCGTCCCGCCCGGGCGCAGCATCTCGATGCCCTGCACCACCGGCTCCGTGGAGTACGGCGTGAGGTCCACGACGACGTCGACGCCCTCGCCGTCGGTGCGCTCGAGGACGGCGTCGACGGGATCCTCGGCGTCGACGTTGATCGTCGCGTGCGCGCCGAGCTGGCGCGCGAGCGCGAGCTTGTGCTCGTCGCGCGCGAGCCCGGTGACGGCGATGAAGTCGGCCCCGGCGTGGCTGGCGGCGACCGTGGAGGCCAGCCCTCGCTGGCCCGCGCCGAGGATCGCGATGCGGTCGCCGGCCTGCAGCCTGCCGGCGCGAACGGCCCAGCCGAAGCCGGCGGCGATCGGGTTCGCGAGTGCCGCCAGGTGGAGCGGCAGCCCGTCCGGCACCTTGTGCAGCTTCGAGCCTCGCGCGAGGTGCATGTACTCCGCGAACCCGCCCCAGAGCGCGGGCGCGACCGCCGCCGGCGTGGAGCCGTAGCCGCCGTCGACGAGGTTGCAGCGCGCGCCGTCGTTGCAGCGGCGACAGGCGCCGCAACCGTGGTTCGGCTGCACGACCACGCGATCGCCGACCGTCACGCCCCAGCGCGCGGCGGCGCGCTCGCCGATCTCCTCGATCACGCCGAGCGGCTCGTGGCCGAGGATCACCGGGTACTCGCGCGAGTACTCGCCGCTGAGCGACTCGTAGTCCGTGCCGCAGATGCCGGACGCCTCGATGCGCAGCAGCGCGCTGTCCTCGTCTGTCTCGGGCCGCGGGAAGCGCTGCTGCTCGATCTGGTTCGGCCCGGTCAGCACCATCGCCCTGACATCGCTCATGGCAGTTCCTCCCGTCACCTCGACAGACAGTCCGGTCTCCGAGCGAGAGGGGGCTGCCCGTTGCTGCTTGACTGTACAGGCATCCAACCGGCCGATCGGTGATTTCCTGCTCTGCTCCCCCGGAACCCTCCTCACCCTGACCCACTCCCGCGGGAAGCCTTTGCGAAACTCCCCTGGCCCGATCCGGCTCCCTCCCCTTGGGGAGAGGGCGGGGGTGAGGGTGAGGGTGAGGGAGGATTCGCCCTCGAGAGTTCCGAGTGGGGGTGTGGAGGCATGGCCCCACGGAGGGGCGCGGGGCGCAGCCCCTCACAAAGGACACGCACCTGCCGCCGAACTGCGCAACCGCCCTCACCCTGACCCTCTCCCTCGGGGAGAGGGGCCGGACAGGCAACCTCCCGCAGCGAGCGAGGACCGGAGTCCCCGACGAGGGATGACCGCACCGGTCAGCCCTGTAGAGTTGCGAGCATGGTGGTTCGGACGGATCGAGGCGTCGCGCGGCCCGGGCGGGCGCGGTGACGACGCTGGCCTCGCGCATCGAGGCGGCACGGGACCTCGCGACCGGGCGTACGAGGATCTTCTACGGCTGGTGGATCGTCGCGGCCGGCTTCGGCACGCATACGATCAATGGGGCGTTGCTCTTCCACGCCTTCGGCACCTACGTCGTGCTGCTCGGGGATGAGTTCGGCTGGAGCAGGGCGGCCCTCGCCGGCGCCTTCGCGATGCAGCGCGTCGAGAGCGGCCTGCTCGGCCCGGCGCAGGGCTGGATGATCGATAACTGGGGGCCGCGGCGCGTGATGATCGCCGGGATGGTGATCTTCGGCGCCGGCTTCATGCTGCTCAGTCGCATCGACACGATCGAGGGCTTCTATCTCGCGTACCTCGTGATCGCGGTGGGAGCGAGCCTGGGCACGCACCTCGGGGTGACGGTGGCGGTGGTGCACTGGTTCTATCGACGCCGGTCCTGGGCGCTGGCGCTGCTGATGACGGGCACCGCCGCGGGCGGCCTGCTGCAGCCGATCGTCGTGCCGGCGCTGGAGGAGTTCGGCTGGCGCAGCGGCGCGTTCGTCTCCGGCCTGCTGGTCATCGCGATCGGCGTCCCGCTCGCCGCTGCCGTGCGCCACCGCCCGGAGGACCACGGCTACCAGATCGACGGCGGCCCGGGCGACGGCGAAGCGGAGTACCAGGCGCCGCCCGAGGAGGTCAACTTCACCACGCAGCAGGCGCTGCGCACCCGTGCGTTCTGGTTCCTCGCCCTCGGCCACGGGATGGCGGCGCTCGTGATCGGCGTAATCTTCGTGCACTTCCAGTTCTACTCGAACGCCTCGCTGGGCTTCACGCTGAGCGAGGGCGCGTTCGTGATCCTGCTGATGACCGTGTCGACGGTGGTCGGGCAGCTCGGTGGCGGCTACCTCGCGGACCGGACCAACAAGCGACTGATGATCGTCTGCGCCTTGCTCGCGCAGGCGATCAGCCTCGTGGTGCTGGCGCTGGCCAACGCCTACTGGATGTTGCTCGTCTTCGGGATCCTCGCGGGCGTCGGCTGGGGCGCGCGTGTGCCGGCGATGCAGGCGCTGCGCGCCGACTACTTCGGGGGCAAGGCGTTCGGCAGGATCATGGGCTTCTCATCGCTCGTGATCATGTTCGGGATGATCTTCGGGCCGGTCTTCGCCGGTGTGGTCTACGACGTGACCGGCAGCTACCGCGGCGCCTTCGTGGTGCTGGCCGGCGCCGCCGTCGTGGGCGCGCTCTTCTTCTGGCTCGCCGTCAAGCCCTCACTGCCCGTCGACGCCCGCGCACGGGGCGCCGCGCCCTCTTAGCGCGCGAGGCCGGAACGGGCTTCGGAAGCACTGCTCAGAGACTCGCGAGGAACTCGCGGAACTTCGGCAGCGCGACGCCCTGGTGCGTGATGTGCAGCTGCGTCGGCGCGCCCTCGATCTCCACGATCTGTGCGCCCGGGATCTGCGCGGCGATGAAGCGCGAGTCGTCCGGCGGCGTGATGCCGCTCTCGAGGCCCGCGAACACCAGCGTCGGCACGCGGATCAGCGGCAGGATGTCCGTCAGGTCCACCGTCGGCACGTAGTCGAACAGCGCGACCAGCGTGCGCGCCGAGGTCTTCCCCATCTCGTGGTGGTACCAGCGCATCATCGCGGGATCGGCCTTGTCGCCGAAGCGGCGGTCGCCGTTACCCGTCGCCCACGCCTCGACGCCCTGCTCATGGATGATCTCGGCCGAGTGCAGGAAGTGCTCCGGCAATCTGTCGAGGCGGTAGGGCGCGCCGCAGAGCGTGAGGCTGTGCGTGCGGTCCGGGTACTCGTAGGCGAACTGCAGACAGATCGGCCCGCCGACCGTCTCGCCGACGAGGTGCGTCTTCTCGATGCCCAGCGAGTCGAGCAGCAGCCGCAGGTCGTTGGCGAGGCCGCTGAGGCTGTAGCGATAGCCCTCGGGGATCGGCGAGGAGTGCCCGAAGCCGCGCGCGTCCGGCCGGATCACGCGGTAGTCGGTGGCCAGGCCGGGCACCCAGAAGTACCAGAGCTTGCCGCTCTTGCCCGCCCCGTGGTGCAGCAGGATCGCCTCCGCGCCGTCCTCCCAGGGCGGCGTGAAGTCGTCGAGCTCGTAGTGCATCTCCAGCGTGTCGTCGATGCGGGCAGTCGGCATCTCGGTGGTCCTCTCCCGGTCTAGCTGATGCGCTTCAGCAAGCTGGCGTAGCGGTCGAGCGTCGGGTAGCCGAGGTCGCGCTTGGGGCTGCCGAGGTTGAAGAGCAGCCGGTCGACGCCTCCCTCGCGCAGCCGCTCGACCTCGGCGGCCGCGGCGTCGAGGTCGGCGGGGTCGGCCTCGGCGGGGTCATCGCCGGCGGGCGGGATGGCGGGGCCGTTCATGGCGACGTGCAGCGCGTTCGGGTCGCGGCCGGCGTCGGCCCACTGGCTTCGCAGCCGAGCGATGGCGGGCAGGATGTCCGGGTCGCCGATCGGGATGCGGTAGGGGATCCAGCCGTCGCAGTAGCGCACGATGCGCTCGAACGTCATCGGGCTGTTCTGGCCCATCAGGATCGGCGGGCCGCCCTCCTGCACGGGCTTCGGGTAGCACCAGACGGGATCGAAGTCGACCGTCTCGCCGTGGTACTCGGCCTCCTCCTCGCTCCACAGCACCTTCATCGCCTCGACGCGCTCGCGGGTGACCCTGTGGCGGTCCTTCCAGGCGACGCCGTGGTTGGCCATCTCCTCGCGGTTCCAGCCGCTGCCGATGCCGATGATGACGCGGCCGCCGGAGATCTGGTCGAGGGTCGCGATCTCCTGGGCGAGCGTGATCGGGTCCCGCTCGGGGATGAGGCAGATCGCCGTGCCGAGCTTGATCCGCTCGGTGACCGTCGCGGCGGCGGCGAGGGCGATGAACGGGTCGTAGAGGTACCAGAAGTTGGCGCGCAGGTCCGGGCGGCGCTTGCGCAACTCGTCGGCGCCCTCGCCCGGCTGCGGTGGAGTGCGGTCTCCGAGGCCGATGTAGGCCGTATCGCGCTGCACGGGGATGTGCGTGTGCTCGCCGAGGAAGAGCGAGTCGAAGCCGTGATCCTCGACGGCGCGGGCGACCTCGGCCGGCGAGAGCGTGAGGTGGTTGACGATGATGTGGATGCCGAACTGCACGCTGCGCCCCTCTCGTCCCGTGCCCGCCGCGCAGTCTGCCACACGATAGCCCTGCGCGAGGGGATGAGGCGCTGTCGAGGGGCAGAGTCGTGTATGGTAGACATGGTCACCATGCTTCTACCCTGAGAGACGCCCCGATGAGCCTCAACATCAAGAACGAACGAACCTGCCAGCTGGCGGACGAACTGGCGCGCCTGACCGGCGAGACGAAGACCGGCGCGATCACGGTCGCCCTTGAGGAGCGCTTGGAGCGCGAGCAGCGCCAACGCAGCAGGGAAGAGCGGCTCCGGGAGATCAAGGCCATCGCTGCGCGCTGCTCGAGGCTGCTGCGCGACGGTCCGTCTGCCGTCGAGCATGGCGACTTCCTGTACGACGAGCGGGGATTGCCGAAGTGATCGTCGACTCGTCGGCGATCCTCGCAGTCCTGCTTGAAGAGTCCGACGCTGATCGCTACGCGCAGGCGTTGGCGGATGCCCCGATGTGCCGGATGTCGGCCGCCAGCTTCCTGGAGGCGACCCTTGTGATCGAGAGCCGCGGCGGCCCGGAAGCCGGGCACGAGCTCGACGTTCTCATCGAACGAGCGTCCGTCGAGCTGGTCCCGGTGACGGTCGAGCAAGCGCGCGCCGCGCGCCGGGCCTGGCGGCGCTTCGGCAGGGGCAACCATCCGGCGGCACTGAACTTCGGTGACTGCTTTGTCTACGCGCTCGCCGAGGCCACCGGGGAACCGCTGCTGTTCAAGGGCGGGGACTTCGCGCTCACCGATCTCCCTGCTGCCTGACGCGCGCTCACCCAGCCCACCGCTGCACCCCCCGCCCGCGCGCGGTAGGATGCCGACGACGACGCGGCGACGCCGCTCCCCGGCTCGCCGCCGCACGGAAGGAGGCGCCCCGATGCCCGCACTCGACGGCATGCGCGTCCTCGATATGACGCAGTACGAGGCCGGTACGTCCTGCACCCAGGCCCTCGCCTGGCAGGGCGCCGACGTGGTCAAGGTGGAGCCGCCCGGCGTCGGCGACCCCGGCCGCGGACTGACCACCGAGGGCCGCCCGCCCCAGTACTTCCTCAACTACAACAGCAACAAGCGCAGCATCGTCATCGACCTCGCCTCCGAGCGCGGGCGTGAGCTGCTGCTCGACCTCGCGCCGCGCTTCGACGTCTTCGTCGAGAACTACGGGCCGGGCGTGATCGAGAAGCTGAACATCGGCTACGACGTGCTGCGCGAGCGGAACCCCTCGATCATCTACGCGCGCATCAAGGGCTTCGGGCTGAGCGGGCCGTACGCCGACTTCAAGTGCTTCGACAGCGTGGCGCTGGCGGCGGGCGGGGCCTACTCGATCAACGGCGAGCCGGACGGGCCGCCGATGCGCCCGGGCGCCTCGTACGGCGACACCGGGACAGGCCTCCAGATGGCGCTCGCCATCGTCTCCGCCTACGTGCAGCAGCAGCGCACCGGCGAGGGCCAGCTGATCGAGCTCTCGATGCAGGAGGCCGTGACCTTCTTCATGAAGACGATGGGCCGCGAAGCCTGGGGCACGGACAGGGAGGCGCAGCGCCTCGGCAACGGGCTGGGCGCGCCGACGAACGTCTACCCCTGCAAGCCGGGCGGGAAGAACGACTACGTGCACATCTGCGTCGTCACCTCGCGGATGTGGGACACGTTCTGCGTGGCCCTCGAGCGCCCGGACCTGGCGACGGACCCGCGCTTCGAGACGGCGGCCAGCCGCGGCAAGCACCGGGCCGAGCTCTACGCCGAGGTCGAGCAGTGGACGCTGCAGCGCACGAAGTACGAGGCGATGCACGTCCTCGCCTCCGCCGGCGTGCCCTGCACCGCCGTGCTCTCCACGCGCGACCTGCGGACCGACCCGCACCTCTGCGAGCGTGGCCTCTTCGAGCACCACGAGCATCCCGAGTACGGGACGATCGAGCTGATGCGCCAACCGGTGCGCATGTCCGGCTCGACCGTGCCCATCGAGCTCGCGCCGGCGTACGGCCAGCACACGAGCGAGGTGCTGGAGGCCGACCTCGGCCTGGCGAGCGAGCAGATCGAGGAGCTGTGCGCGTCCGGCGTCGTCGCCTGACGGCGCGGACCGCGACTAAGCACGAAAGGGAGCAGGCATGAAGCTGGGACTGGGACTGGGACACCTCGGATCGACGTCGATCGACATCCCCTGGGAGCGGATCAAGCTTGCCGAGGAGCTGGGCTTCGACATGGTCTGGTGCGCCGAGATCTGGGGGCACGACGCGGTCGTGCCGCTCACCTGGATCGCCGCGAACACGGAGCGGATCGGCCTCGGGACGAACATCCTGCAGCTGCACGGGCGCTCGCCGGCGCTGGCGGCGAACACGATGACGACGATCGACATGCTCTCCGGCGGCCGCGTCAAGGGCGTCGGCATCGGGCTCTCCGGCCCGCAGGTCATCGAGGGCTGGCACGGGCAGCCCTTCGGCAAGCCCGCGAAGCGGGTCGCCGAGTACATGCAGATCATGCGCATCGTCTGGGACCGCGAGCAGCCGCTCTCCTTCGACGGCGAGGAGTACCGGTTGCCCTACGACGGCCCGGACGCGACCGGCCTCGGCAAGCCGCTCAAGTCCGTGCTGCACCCCCGCCGCCTGCCCATCTACGTGGGCGCGATGGGCCCGATCAACGTGCGCAACGCCGCCGAGTTCGGCGACGGCTGGGTCACCTCGCGCTGTCCTCCGAGGCGCATGGGCGTCTACGAGAAGTACATCGACGAGGGCCTGCGCCGCGCCGGCAAGAGCAAGGACGACTTCGAGATCGCGGCCTCCACGCAGGTGATCGTCACCGACGACGTGCAGGCCGGGCTCGACATGATGAAGGAGAACCTCGCGCTCTACGTCGGCGGGATGGGCGCGCGGAACATGAACTTCCACAACGACCAGGTCCGCCGCCTCGGCTACGCGGAGGCCGCCGAGCGCATCCAGGAGCTGTTCCTCTCCGGACGCAAGCGCGAGGCCGAGGAGGCCGTCCCCGACGAGCTCTGCGACGAACTCGCGCTCGTCGGTCCGCCGGACCGCATCCGCGAGCGCTACCGCGACTGGGAGGACTCGCGGATCACGATGATCAACATGGGTCTGAACACCTCGCTCGAGGCGATCCACCTGATGGCGGAGCTGACCGGCTCGGCGAAGCGCGTTGGGGCGGCCGTCTAGCGGACACCCTCGCGGCCGGACGATGAGCAGCGCGGGCTGGGACGCGCGCGCCTACGACGAGAGCTTCCGCTTCGTCTCCGATCACGCCGGGGATCTCGTCGCGCTGCTCGATCCGCAGCCGGGGGAGCGCATCCTCGACCTCGGCTGCGGGACCGGGCTGCTCGCGGCCGCGATCGCCCGGCGCGGGGCCTCGGTCGTGGGCCTCGACAGCGACGCCGCGATGATCGAGGCGGCGCGGGCGCAATTCCCCGCCGCGGACCACCCGGGGCTCGAGTTCGCGCGGGGCGACGGCGAGGCGCTCGAGGAGTGCTCGCTGGCGGGGCCGTTCGACGCCGTCTTCTCCAACGCCGCGCTGCACTGGATGACGCGCCCGGAGGCGGTGCTGCGCGGCTTGCGCGCGCTGCTGCGCCCCGGCGGGCGGCTCGTCGCCGAGCTGGGCGGGCGCGGCAACGTCGCGATCGTCGAAGGTGCGCTGCGCGACGCCCTCGAGGCCGAGGGCGTGCCGCGCGAGCAGCAGCCGCGGCCGTGGTACTTCCCCGGCCTCGCCGAGTACGCCGCGCTGCTGGAGCGCCACGGGTTCGAGCCTCGGGTGATGACGCTGTTCGACCGCCCGACCACGCTCGAGGACGGCGAGGCGGGCATGGCGGGCTGGCTGCGTATGTTCGGCCATCCCTGGCTCGCGGATCTCCCCTCCGACCTCGTCGACGCCGTGATCGAGCGCGTCGAGGCGGCCGTGCGCCCCCGGCTCTGGCGCGAGGACGGCGAGGGGGGCGGGCGCTGGGTCGCCGACTACCGCCGGCTGCGCGTCGTGGCCGTGCGCGGGGGGCGGTAGGCGCTCCAGGCGCTCAAGACGCGGCGGCGGACGCTGCTTCGCCGAGGCGTGCGATCGCGTCGCGCAGCTGCTCGGGCGGCAGCGCGGGCCAGGCGACGCGGACGTTGCGCTCGCCGCCCTCGTTCGCGAAGTAGAGCGGGCCGGGCGTGACCGCCACGCCGCGCTCCGCCGCCTCCCGTGCGAACGAGACCGCGTCGAGCCCCTCGCCGAGGTGCAGCCAGAGGTAGAAGCCGCCGGCCGGCGGATGGAAGCGCACGAGGTCGCCGAACGCCTCGCGTGCGGTCTCGACGGCTGCGTCGCGCCGCTCGCGATAGATCGCGCGCAGCCGCTCGACATGCGCGTGGTAGCCGCCGCCGCGCAGATACTCCAGCACCGTGCGGTGCACGAACGGCGAGGCGCCGTTGTCGAGCCGCGCGAAGACGAGCTGGCGGATCGCCTCGGGCGCCGCCACCGTCCAGCCGAGCCGCAGGCCGGTCGCGACCGTCTTGGAAGCGGTGCCGACGTAGAGCACGCCCTGCCCCCGCGCGAGCGAGAACAGCGAGGGCGGCGGCGGCCCGTCGAGGTCCAGCCCCGCGTAGGCGTCGTCCTCGACGATCAGCAGGCCATGCTCCCCGGCGATACCCAGCAGCTCCTCGCGGCGTGCGAGCGGCATCGTGCTGCCGCTCGGGTTGTCGTAGGTGGGGATCAGGTAGAGCAGCTTGGGCGCGGGCCCCTCCCAGGCGGCGAGCGCCTCGAGGAGCGCGTCGGGCCGCAGGCCGGCGGCGTCCTGCGGGACGTCGATCAGCGTCGCGCCGCGCGCGCGGAAGGCGCGGATCGCGCCGGGGTAGGTGGGGGCGCCGACGATGGCCGCGTCGCCGGGCCCGAGGAAGGCGGCGGCGATGTTGTCGAGGGCGTGCGCGCTGCCGGAGCAGAGCGTTACCGAGTCCGAACCGATCGTCAGCCCCTCGGTGCAGTGCCGCTCGGCGATCCACGCGCGCAGCGGTTCGTAGCCCTGGTTCCCGCCGTAGGTGAGCGCGCCGGCGGGGTCGTCGCGCAGCGCGCGAGCTGCCGCCTCGGCGATCTCGGTCGCAGGGAGCGAGGCGCGGTCCGGCACGCCGGCGTTGAGGTCGTACTGCAGGACGGACAGCGAGGTCGGCGGGGCGAGGTCGCGCAGGAACGGCGCGACCAGTGCCTCGATCGCAGCCTCGTTCCACGGCGAAGTCCCGGACGTGCCCACGGCCGCCAGCCTACGGCCCGGCGCCTCGCTCCGACAACACGGGAGACCTCCCTCCGATCCCCTCTCCACTGGCGGGAGAGGGGGCCGGACGAGGGCGCTCTGCCGTTCCGGCTCCCTTCGCCGTCCCTCCGGCTCCCCCTTCCCGTCATTCCGGCGAAAGCCGGAATCCAGTCCGGGGCAGCGGTGGGACCCGCCCCACGCCCACCGCCGGACGGGCGCAACAACCCATCGAGGCAGCGAGAGGCGCGGGCGAGCCCCCTCACCCCAACCCTCTCCCCCAGGAGAGGGGGCCGGACGAGGGCGGCTCGAACTCCCGAGGGCGCCCCAACCCTCGTCCCCGGGAGAGGGGGCCGGACGAGGGCGGCTCGAACTCCCGAGGGCGCCCCAACCCTCTTCCCCAGGAGGGGGCTGGACGAGGGCGGCTCGAACTCCCGAGGGCGCCCCAACCCTCTTCCCCAGGAGCGGGGGCGGGACGAGGAAGCCGGAGGGAGGCTATCGAGCGTGAGGCAGCCTCACGCTATGCTATCGCGCACGCCCCGGCAGACGGGGCCGGGCCGGGCGCCGAACGGCGCCGCCGCTGCGGTGAACGAGGCGCCATGGCCGAGCATCGATGCCTGAACGTCTTCTTCGACGTCGATTACACGCTGATCATGGCGGACGGGCGACTGCGCAATCACACCGAGGAGGTGTTCAGCCGCCTCAAGGAGGCCGGCCACGCGATCTATATCTGGTCCGGCGTCGGCATCCGCCGCTTCGACATGCGTCTGCACGGCCTCGACGGCTACGTCGACGACTATTTCGTCAAGCCGCTCTACCGCTACCGCGAGCGGCTTGAGGAGATGGACGTGAACGTGATGCCGGACTACGTCATCGACGACCACTCGCAGGTCGTCGCCGCCTTTGACCACGGCTACCACATCCCCGACATCGCCCGCCGCGACGACCGCGAACTGCTCTATATCCTCGAGGAGATCGAGGCGCTTGCCCGCGGCGAGACGGTCGACTGGGACGCCGTCGAGAGCGAATAGCGCGCGAGGAGCCATGCGGCATGACGATCTCCACTGAAGACCGGATGGCGATCCTCGATCTGCTGTCCCGCTACAACCACGCGATCGACGGCGGCGACAGCGAGGCCTGGCTCGACTGCTTCACCGAGGACGCCGTGTACGAGTTCCCGCCCGACCGCCGCTGGGAGGGCATCGAGCAGCTGCGCGAGGTCGCGGCCTCGCGCGCGAACGACCCGGACCAGCCAGCATCGAGGCACTGGCTCAACAACATCCTGATCGAGGGCGACGGCGACACCGCGCAGGTGACCGCCTACGTGATGCTGCTGCGACTCCCCGACGGTCCTCGCATCAACCACACCGGGATGTACCGCCACACCGTGCGCAAGGTGGACGGCGCCTGGAAGTTCGCGCACCGCCGCATGGATCAGGATCGCTAGCGGCCCGCCCCCGGACCGCGCGCCGCGGTCCCCGTATCATCGCGCCATGCCCGGCGAGCAGGACGAACAGCGCAGCGAGGGCGCCTCGGGCGTCGTGCGGCGACGCGCCCCGCGCCTGCCGTGGCTGGTGCTGGCGCCGGTCGCCGGGTCGGTGCTGCTCAGCACGATGGACACGTCGATCGTCAACATCGCGCTGCCCACCCTTGCCTCCGAGTTCGACACGGCGATCGACGCGGTGGTCTGGGTCATGCTGGTCTTCGTGCTGCTCGGCACGGGCCTCGCGCTGCCGTTCGGGCGGCTCGGCGACCTCTACGGGCGCAAGCGCTTCTTCGTCGGCGGGAACGCGATCGTCGCGCTGAGCCTGCTCGCCGCAGGCGCAGCGCCCTCGCTGCCCGCGCTCGTCGCGGCGCGGGGCCTGCAGGCGGTCGGCAACTCGATGGTCGTCTCCAACGGAAACGCGATCGTCACCTCCTTCGTCCCCCCGGAGCGCCGAGGGCAGGCGCTCGGCATCATGGGCGGCACGGTTGGCTTTGGCCTCGCCGCCGGTCCGGTGCTGGGCGGCGTGCTCGTCGAGCTGCTGGACTGGCGCGCGATCTTCCTCACGCGGCTGCCGCTGAGCGTGACGCTGACCGCGCTGCTGCTGCTGGTGCTGCGCAGCACGTCCGCCGAGGGCCGCGAGCGCGGACTGGACATCCCCGGCTCGCTCACCATCTTCGGCTCCCTCGCCAGCCTCACGCTGGCCGTCAACCGCGGCAACGCCTGGGGCTGGGACAGCCCGTGGATCATCGCGCTGTTCGTCCTCGGGCTGGCGCTCGCGCCGCTGTTCGTGTGGATCGAGCGACGCGCGGCAAGCCCGGTCGTCTCGCTGGAGCTGCTGCGCATCCGCGCCTTCAGCGGCTCGGTGGGGACGGCGATTCTCTTCTACTGGGGCTTCGCCGCGGTGATGGTGCTGACGCCGTTCTACCTCGTCGGCGCGCGCGGCTTCAGCACGCTGGAGGCTGGCGCGATCATCGCCGCGCAGCCGCTCACGCTGTTCGTCTTCGCCCCGATCACCGGTCGCCTTGCCGACCGGGTCGGGCCGAGGCTGCTCGTGCCGCTCGGCCTCGCCTCGTCGAGCCTCGGCATCACGCTGCTCGCACTCGCGGACGGCGGCACCGCGGTGCCCGACGTCGCAGCGAGGCTGTCGCTGATCGGGCTTGGGATGGCGCTGTTCCAGTCGCCCAACAACTCGACGATCATGGGCTCCGTGCCGGTGCAGCGGCTCGGCATGGCCTCGGCCGCGATCGTCACCGCGAGGCGCATCGGGCAGGCGGGCGGCATCGCGGTCTCGGGCGCCGTCTTCACCGTCTTCGCGGGCGCCAACCTCACGGCCGCCGCCGAGGGCAGCCCGCTCCGCTCGCTCGCGATCATCGACGGCCTGCAGGCCGGCCTGCTGCTCACCGCCGCCGTCGTCGCCTCCGCGATCGCCGTCTACTGGCGCTGGGGTGCGGACTGAGGGGGCCGCCGTCCCTTCCTTCCCGAGGAGACCTTTACGAAACTCCCCAGGCCCCGATTTAACATCAGGCCCTGCCCACCATCTTAAGGGGGGAGGTGTGGGG
>VXOS01000134.1 GCA_009839925.1 Chloroflexota bacterium | reverse complement strand
GGGTGAAGTCGTGGATCGCGAAGTCCTCGCTGTCCCAGTCCACGGCGTCCTGCGTCCAGAGCTGCGGGATCAGCTCGAACGCCTGCTGCATCTGCTCGCGCGTCTCGTCGCCGTCGATGTTGAAGGCGCGCCACTCCTTGACCGTGGAGCGAGCGAGGCCGAGCTCGAGGCGGCCCTCGCTGAGGTGATCGAGGAAGGAGGCGCGCTCGGCGACGCGGATCGGGTGATTGAAGCGGTGCGGGGAGAGCACGGCGGAGTGACCGACGCGCAGCCGCTCGGTGCCGCGGGCGATCGCGGTGAGCATCAGCTCGGGCGCGGAGCTGTAGCTGAACTCGACCGCGCCGTGGTGCTCCACCTGCCACCAGCAGCCGTAGCCCAGCTCGTCGGCGAGCTGCGCCTGTTCCAGCGTCTCCTCGATCAGGGTGTGCTCGTAGGCGTCGTCGTCCCAGAGATCGCGGGGACGCTGCATCTCGCTGAAGATGTCGATCTGCATGGCGCCGCTAGCTGCGGGGCAGGCCGAGGCCGCGTGTGGCGATCACGTTGCGCTGGATCTCCGAGGTGCCCCCGGCGATCGAGTCCGGGATCATCCGCACGTAGCGGTCGGAGAACTCGCCCTCGACGGGCGCGCGTGAGTCGCCGGGCCAGATGTTGGTGTAGAGCCCCAGCGCCTTCGCGCCGGTGCGGGCCACGCGCTGGTGCAGCTCGGTGGAGAACACCTTGCCCATCGAGGCCTCGTAATTCGGGATCAGCCCGGAGGACTGCATCCAGGCGAGGCGGTACGAGAGGTTGTGCCCGACCTCCGTCTCGATCATGCGGTCCGCGATCTCGGCACGCACCGAGGGCAGCTCGGCGATGCGCGTGCGGGTCCGGCCCGCGTCGCTGTGGGAGTAGTCGATCAGCTTGTGGATCGTGCGCCGGTCCTCGCCGGTTCCGGAGATCGAAGCGCGGTCGAAGTCCATCAGCGTCATCGCGACGTACCAGCCGCGGTTCTCCTCGCCGATCAGGTTCTCCGCGGGTACGCGCACGTTGTCGAAGAAGGTCTCGCCGAAGCGGCCGTGGTCGAAGCAGGCGTTAAGCAGCGGCTTCATCACGATGCCGGGCGCAGTCAGGCTGTCGACCATCAGGAACGAGATGCCTCGATGCTTCGGAGCGTCGGGGTCGGTCCGCACGAGGCAGTAGATCGCGTCCGAGGTCTGCGGGGTGGACCAGATCTTCTGCCCGTTGAGCACGTACTCGTCGCCATCGCGCTCCGCCCGCAGGCTCAGCGAGGCGAGGTCCGAGCCCGCGCCGGGCTCCGAGTAGCCCTGCGCCCACTCGATCTCGCCGCGGGCGATGGCGGGCATGTAGCGGGCGCGCTGTTCCTCGTTGCCGTGCACCATCAGCACGGAGCCGAGGAACATCGCGCCGGTGCCCCCGGCGCGAGGCGCGCCGGCCTTCTCACGCTCCTCGTGGAAGATGAACTGCTCGCGGGTGCTGAAGCCGGCGCCGCCGAGTTCCTTCGGCCAGGCCGGTGCGACATAGCCCTCGGCGCTGAGCGCCGCGCCCCAGTCCTCGGCGGCCTGGTGGATCTCCGGATCCTCGGAGAGCCGGTCGCCCGTCCAGCTTGCGGAGTTGAGGATGATCTCCTCACCGTTGACGGCGCGGACGTTGTGGAACTCGGCGTGCGGGGCGTTGCGATAGCGGTCGGGCAGCTTGTCCGCGAAGAAACGGCGGACGTATTCCCTGAACTCCGCCTGTTCCGGCGTGTCGCTCCAGTCCATCATGTCCCTCTCGACGTGCTCGTGCCGTCGCGCCAATCATAGCCGCCACGCAGCCAGCGAGGGCGCGACGATCGGGCGTGGTCCAGGTGCGTTGGACGCAACGCCCCGGGGCGACGCTAGACTGCCGGATGTGGCGGGTTCGGGAGGCGACCGGATGACCGAGGACCAGGCAGCGGGGGAGATCGCCCGCCTGCGGCTGGAACTGGAGCACCGTGACCAGTTGCTGGCCTCGGTCCATGCGCGCGCCGACACGCTGCGCGCTTCCGTCGAGCGCCTCGAGCGGCAGCTCGACGCGGCGGCCGAGGAGCAGCGCGAGGCTGCGACGGAGCGCGCCGAGTTGCGGCGGCTGCTCGGGAACGCTCAGCTCCAGGTGCACGCGCTGATGCAGCTCCCGGCGCCGAACGCGGGTACGGGTGTTCCTGCTGACGGCGGCGGCGGGGAACAGGACACGCCTCCCCGGCCCGCAGCGCCGGTTCCGCCCGCAGGGGCCCGCGCGCCCCGGCCTGCGGCGGCGGCTCCGTCTGCGGCGGCCAGCGCGCCCCGGCCCGCGGCGGCGGCTCCGTCTGTGGAGGCCCGCGCGCCCCGGCCCGCGACGGCTGCTCCGTCCGCGGGTGCCAGCGCGCCCCGGCCCGCGGCGACGGCTCCGTCTACGGGGGCCCGCGCGCCGAGGCGTGCAGGGGCGCGCCCGCAGGCGCCCCCGCGACGGCGCAGCCTGTTGGACGATGCGCGTGGACTGCTTTCCGGCTTGCGCCGGATGATCTAGCTCGATCCGACTATCGAGGGCGCACAACAGCGTGCATCCGCGCCGCCGCGCGGATGCACAAATCGATCGTTGGCGGGCGGTTCAAGCCGGAGCGGCCGTCTCGCCCAGGACTCGCAGCAGCCGCTCGTCGATATTCGCGGCGAGCCGCAGATGTGCGGCGCTGAGGCGGCTCAGCGCGCCGGCCGCTGAGGCTGCGATTCGAGGCAACCACGCGACCGCGCGCAGGGCCATCCGGAAGGGCCACCAGGTGTCGATCCCCGTCCGGTCTGCTGCCCGCCGCCACTCGCCGTCGAGGCCCCGTGCGAGGCCGTCGAGGGCGAGGGCAAGCGCGCGCCAGACGCCGCTCACGGTGAGCAAGACGAACACGAGCACCCGGCGGACGTCCTCGCGGATTTCCCGGAGGTTGTCCGTCCAGGTGCTCGTCACGAGCGCGTTCAGCACGCTTGGCTACCCTGCTCGCGCGTCTCGCTGGTCGCGGCCGCTTGCCTGAGCAAGCCGCCGGTTTAGTCCTTGAGTTTCCTACCCCTCGGCGAGCGTGCGGAAGAAGTCGTCCGCCGCACCGGTTGCCTGCCGGAGGAACACTGTCCCGATCGAAACCAGGCGTAGTGCGATGGCCGCGATGCCCCACAGCACGGCCGCGGGCAACGAAACCCACGTGCCGGATGCGGCGTTGGTGCGGCCCAGGCCCGCCTCGCCACGCTCGCCAAGGCTCGTCACCAGATCGTCGATCTTGGTGGCGAGAATGCTGGCGGCCAGCGTGAAGATCCTTGCAAGGTTGATCCCGACTAGTGCGATATTCGTCGCAAGGTCACCTACGCGTTCTGCCCACGTCATTCCAACAATCCCCTCTCTCCCGGTGTATGTGCATCCTGGCGTTGCTGCACATACCGGCTTGGCGCGGACGCTAGAGATCGCGTATCCCGCCTGTCAAGGGCTAAACCGCTCAATCAGTCGTTACGTACAGTTGAGCGTGTTGTTACGTTCGTTTTGCGGAGATTGCGCTACCCTGCGTCTCACGAAGTGCATGATCTGCGCCGGCGCCTGAGTGGAGCGATCACGATGCCCGAGCCCGCTTCGCGACCCGATCAGGAGAGCGACGAGGCCCCAGAGCGACCACCGCGCTCGCCCTTCCTTGGCGCCGTTGGCGGCGCCGGCGAGGCGGGGGCTGGCGCCGCCGGCTCGGCGCTGGGCGCGGCCGCGGGCCTCGTCTCCGGTCTGGCAGACGCCCTCGAGGGCGTCGTCCGGGAGGCGACCGGGCCGGCTTGCACCGCCGGTGATGCGGACTGCGAGGAGCGCGACGAGTCGCGCGACCGCCCATGACGGAACACGGCGAAGCGGACACGACGGGCGGCCGCAACCGGCTCGCCGACGAGACCAGCCCCTACCTGCTGCAGCACGCCGACAACCCGGTCGACTGGTATCCGTGGGGCGAGGAAGCCTTCGCGCGCGCCCGCGCCGAGGACAAGCCGTTGCTGCTCTCGGTCGGCTACTCCTCGTGCCACTGGTGCCACGTCATGGCGCACGAGTCGTTCGAGGACGAGACGATCGCGGCGCTGATGAACGAGGCGTTCGTCAACGTCAAGGTCGATCGCGAGGAACGCCCGGATGTCGACAGCGTCTATATGACGGCGACGCAGGCGCTGACGGGCTCCGGCGGCTGGCCGATGACCGTCTTCCTCACCCCGGAGGGCAAGCCGTTCTACGCCGGCACCTACTTCCCTCCGGAGGACGGCCACGGCCGTCCCGGCTTCCCGCGCGTGCTGGCCTCGCTGCGCGACCTCTGGCGCGACGACCGCAGCCGCGTGCTCGACTCGGCGCAGGGGATCACGGAGCGGCTGCAGGCCGCCGTGGCCCGTCAGTACGCGAGCGACGACGGCCCGGCCGAGGCGAGCGCCGCGCTAACCTCGGAGGCAGTTGAAGCGCTCTGGCGGGGGTTCGACGAGGAGTGGGGCGGCTTCGGCAGAGCACCCAAGTTCCCCAACCCCGGCGGGCTCGAGTTCCTGCTGATGCACGAGGCGCGCCTGCGCGGCGAGGGAGGCCCCCCGGGTACCTCGGGACGCATGGTGCTTTCGACGTTGCGCGCGATGGCCGCCGGCGGCATGTACGACCAGCTCGGTGGCGGCTTTGCGCGCTACAGCGTCGATCGCGAGTGGCTGGTCCCGCACTTCGAGAAGATGCTCTACGACAACGCGCAGCTCGCCCGCGTCTACCTGCACGGCTACCAGTTCGGCGGCGACCCGGCCTTCGAGCGGATCGTGCGCGAGACGCTCGACTACCTCGAGCGCGAGATGCTCGACGGTGAGGGCGGCTTCTACAGCGCCCAGGACGCCGACAGCGAGGGCATCGAGGGCAAGTTCTTTGTCTGGACGCGCGCCGAGCTGAACGCCGTCCTCGGCGAGGAGGACGCACGGATCTGCGGCGCGGTGTACGGGGTGACCGAGGGCGGGAACTTCATGGACCCGCACCACCCCGAGTTCGGGCGGCGCAACGTGCTCAGCCGCTACCGCCCCCTCGGGGAGATCGCGCGTGACTTCGGGCTGGAGGAAGCCACGCTCGAGGCGCGCCTCGCCGGCTGGCGCGCGGCGCTGCTGGCCGAGCGGGAGCGGCGCGTCTGGCCGGGCCTCGACGACAAGGTGCTGACCTCGTGGAACGGGCTCGCGCTGGCAGCCTTCGCCGAGGCGGGCCGCGTGCTCGGCGACGAGCGCTACCTGGAGATCGCTCGCCGCAACGCGGAGTTCGTGCGCGGCTCGATGTGGCAGGCGGCTGCCGACGGGAGCAGCGGTCGGCTCCTGCACAGCTGGAAGGACGGCGTCGCGAAGATCGACGGCCTGCTCGACGACTACGCCTGCTACGGCCTCGGCCTGATCGAGCTCTACCGCGCCACCGGCGACCTCGACCACCTGCACTGGGCCGCCGAGCTGCTCGCGGAGATCGTCGATCGCTTCCCCGACACGGAAGGCGGCGGCTTCTTCGAAGCGGCCGAGGACGCCGAGCGGCTGATCCTGCGCCAGAAACCCTTCTACGACGCCGCGACGCCGAGCGGGAACGGCGCATCCGCGCTGCTCGCGTTCTGGCTCGGCCGCTACTTCGGGCGTCCCGAGTGGGAGGACGTGGCCCGCGAGGTGATCGCGCAGGTCAGCGCGAGGATGGCGGAGGGCGCGGGCGGCTTCGGCAGCCTGCTGCAGGTCGTCGAGTTGCTGGTCGCGCCGCCTCGTGAGATCGCGGTCGTCGGCGACGCGGAGGCGCGCGCGCCGTTCGAGCGCGAGCTGGCGGCGCGCTTCCTGCCCGCGACGCTGCTCGCGCCGGCCGCGGGCGAGGATGGCCTCCCGGTCCTCGAGGGCCGCGCCGCCGCGCCGGGCGAGGCCGCCGCGTACGTCTGCGAGGACTTCGTCTGTGCACTCCCGGCGCGCAGCGTCACCGAGCTGGTCTCGCAGCTGGACGAGCGCGGCGTGTAGCCGGGGCGGGGACTGGACGGCGCATCGCGCGATCGCCACACTCTGGCGCAGGCGGTGAACCGAGCCGCGCGCCCACCGAACGCAATGCAGCGAGGAGCCAGCGATGCGAGCCGCAGTCTTCCACGCCCCCAACGACGCGCTCACCGTCGAGGACATCGACCTTAATGAGCCGCGCGGCAACGAGGTCGTCGTTCGCACCGGGGCGAGCGGCGTCTGCCACTCCGACCTGCACTTCGTCGAGGGCTTGTACGCGATGGCCACGCCGGCCGTGCTCGGGCACGAGGGCGCCGGTGTCGTCGAGGCGGTGGGCGACGACGTGGCGATGTTCGCGCCCGGCGATCGCGTGATCGCCTGCCTCTCGATCTTCTGCGGCAACTGCGACCGCTGCCTGAGTGGGGAGCCGTTCCTCTGCATGCAGAGCCCGATGCGTCGCCGTGGCGACGAACCGGCGCTCAGCTGGAAGGGCGCGGGCCTCACACAGATGGCCGGTCTCGCGACTTACGCCGAGCGCATGCTGGTCCACCAGAACGCCCTGGTGAAGGTCGATCAGGACATCGAGGTCGACCGCGCTGCGCTGATTGGCTGCGGCGTGACGACCGGCCTGGGCGCGGTGCTCAACACCGCGGGCATGGAGGTCGGCTCGACGGTCGCGGTCTTCGGCGCGGGCGGCGTCGGGCTCGCCGCGATCCAGGGCGCGCGCATCGGCGGCGCGCGCACGATCATCGCCGTCGACGTGCATGAGTCGAAGCTGGCGACCGCGCGCGAGCTGGGCGCGACCCACTCCGTCGACGCCTCCTCGCGTGACCCGGTGGAGGCAATCAAGCGCATCGTGCCGGGCGGGGTCGACTACACGTTCGAGGCGATTGGCCTGAAGGTGGCGGCCGAGCAGTGCTACGAGGCGATCCGCCGCGGCGGCACGGCGACGGTGATCGGGATGATCCCGCAGGGCACGAAACTGGAGATCGACGGTCCCAGCCTGCTGGGCGCCAAGAAGCTGCAGGGTTCGAGCATGGGCTCCAACCGCTTCCGCATCGACATGCCTCGCTACGTCGACTGGTACCTGCAGGGCCGCCTGCTACTCGACGAGATGATCACCCGGCGCGGGAAGCTCGACGACATCAACGAGGCGTTCCGCGCGATGAAGGCGGGCGAGGTCGCCCGCAGCGTCCTGATGTTCGACGAGGACGCGTAGCCGCCCCGACGCTTCCACCTCGGCAACCCTCGCCGAGCCGTCGCGCGGGCTGGACAGCGCATCGCGGCATGGCCACACTGCTTCGCGGGCGGCGCACTCCCGTAGGGCCGCCCGCCGAACGCAACGCCAGCGAGGGGAGCCAGCGATGCGAGCCGCAGTCTTCCACGCCCCGAACGACGCGCTGACCGTCGAGGATGTCGACCTCGACGAGCCGCGCGGCAACGAGGTCGTCGTCCGGACCGGCGCCAGCGGCGTCTGCCACTCCGACCTGCATTTCGTCGACGGCTTCTACTCGATGGTCACGCCCGCCGTGCTCGGCCACGAGGGGGCAGGCGTCGTGGAGGCGGTCGGGGACGACGTCACGATGTTCGCCCCTGGCGACCGCGTGATCGCCTGCCTGTCGATCTTCTGCGGGAACTGCGATCGCTGCCTGGACGGCGAGCCCTTCCTGTGCATGCAACGCCCGCTGCGCGGGCCCGGCGACGAGCCGGCGCTGAGCTGGAAGGGGGCGGGCGTGACACAGATGGCCGGCCTCGCCACCTACGCGGAAAAGATGCTGGTCCACCAGAACGCCCTCGTGAAGGTCGACGCGGACATCGGCATCGACCGTATGGCCCTGATCGGCTGCGGCGTCACCACCGGCCTCGGCGCGGTCCTGAACACCGCCGCAATCGAGGTCGGCTCGACGGTTGCGGTCTTCGGCGCGGGCGGGGTCGGGCTCGCGGCGATCCAGGGCGCGCGCATCGGCGGAGCGCGGACGATCATCGCCGTCGACGTGCACGAGTCGAAGCTCGCGACCGCGCGCGAGCTGGGCGCGACGCACTCCGTCGACGCCTCCTCGCGTGACCCGGTGGAGGCGATCAAGGGCATCGTGCCGGGCGGGGTCGACTACACCTTCGAGGCGATTGGCCTGAAGGTGGCGGCCGAGCAGTGCTACGAGGCGATCCGCCGCGGCGGCACGGCGACGGTGATCGGGATGATCCCGCAGGGCACGAAACTGGAGATCGACGGTCCCAGCCTGCTGGGCGCCAAGAAGCTGCAGGGTTCGAGCATGGGCTCCAACCGCTTCCGCATCGACATGCCTCGCTACGTCGACTGGTACCTGCAGGGCCGCCTGCTACTCGACGAGATGATCACCCGGCGCGGGAAGCTCGACGACATCAACGAGGCGTTCCGCGCAATGAAGGCGGGCGAGGTCGCGCGCAGCGTCCTGATGTTCGACGAGGAGGCGTAGGCGTGACCGACGCTTCCACCCCGGGCGCCCTCGAGGGCATCCGCGTCATCGAAATCGCGAGCGGAGGCGCCGTCGCCTACGCCGCGCAGCTCCTCGCCCAGTCCGGCGCGGAGGTGATCCGCATCGAACCGCCCGGCGGCGACGCCATCCGCCGCGCCGGGCCGTTCCCGGACGACGAGTTCACCCTCGATGGCGGCGGGCTGCACCGCCTGCTCAACGGCGGCAAGCGCAGCGTCGCGCTCGACATCACCAGCGAGGCGGGAGCGCGCTTCGCGGGCAAGCTTGTCGCCACCAGCCAGCTCGTGGTCGCGAACTGGCAGACGCCGGCAGCCTCGCCGCTCCCGCTTGCCGACAGCGAGGCGATGGCCGAGCTGTTCCCCGACGCGATCTACGTCTCGATCAGCCCCTTCGGGCGGACCGGCCCCTACGCCGAGCGCAAGGCGGACAGCCTGATCATCGAGGGCGCGGCCGGCATGTCCTACGTCAGCGGCAAGCCGGACCGGGAGCCGATGGCCTCGGGCGTCGAGGTCGCCGAGTACTACGCGGCCGCGACGGGCTGGATTGCCGCCCTCGCCGCCCTCGCCGACAAGGAGGCGGGCGTCGAGCACCACTTCGTGGACGTTTCGATGCACGAGGCGCTCTCGGCGGCGGATGACCACAACCTGCCCGTCTACATCGGTACGGGCGCGATCCGCCGCCGCTACTACTCGCGCGTGCTGATCATCTACCCCTCGGACTCGCTGCCGGTGAAGGACGGCTACGTTGCGTTCGTCCTCGCGGGCTTCGACGTCGGCGGGATGATCGCGGAGCTGATCGAGGAGCCGGAGCAGGCGACGAACCCGATCGTGGCGAACGGCCAGGAGCGCCTCCTCAACTGGCAGGAGTTCGACGAGATCGTCGGCCCCTGGATGAAGTCGCACACCAAGGCCGAGGTGCTCCAGCGCTCCGACGAGATCGGGCTGGCCTTCGCCGACGTCGCGACGACCGAGGACCTCGTCAGCGACCCGCACCTCGCGGAGCGCGACTACTGGGAGACCCTGCCGGACGGCGGGATCGTGCCCGGCCCCACCGTGCGCTTCTCCGAGACGCCGCTGCGCGTCGCGCCTCCGCCCGACCTCGGCGAGGGTACGGCGGAGCTGCTGGAGCTCGACGGCCCGGCCGCCGCGCTGCTGTGGCGAGGGGAGGCGTAGCCGTGCGCTTCTTCGAGGGCCTCAAGGTGGTCGACCTGACGCAGGTCTGGATCGGCCCGATGATGACGAGGATCCTCCGCGACCTCGGCGCCAACGTGATCAAGATCGAGCGCACGGACACGCCGGACCAGGTGCGCTCCGGCTTCCTCGCAGGCAACAACGCGAGCGGTGACTTCTGGAACAACCGCTCGCAGTACTTCGCCGCCCGCAACGCCGGCAAGCGCGCGATGCAGCTTGACCTGCGCAGCGAGCAGGGCCGCGAGATCCTGATGCAACTGCTGGAGGATGCCGACATCCTCGCGGAGAACTTCACGCCGGGCGCGATCCGGCGCATGGGCCTCGGCTACGAGGATCTCAAGGAGCGCTTCCCGCGCCTCGTCTACGTCTCGATGAGCGGCTACGGCCAGGAGGGTCCGCTCGCCCACCGCAAGGCCGTGGGGATGAGCATGGAGCCCTCGGCGGGCGCGGTCGCGGTGACCGGCTACCCGGGCGACGACCCGCTCAAGACGGGCCAGACCTGGGTGGACCACTACGCCGGGCTGCAGGCCTGCGCCGCCGTGATCACCGCGCTGATCTACCGCCAGCGCAGCGGCCGCGGCCAGTACGTCGACATCTCGATGCAGGAGGCGACGATCCCGACGCTCGGACGGCACCTCGCCGACTACCTGCTGAACGGCCGCGTCAAGGTCGGCGGCGACGGCAACCGCCGCCCCGGCATGGTGCGCGGCGCCTATCCCTGCGAGGGCGACGACAACTACGTCGCCATCTCCGCGCGCGACGAGGAGCAGTGGATCGCCCTCTGCGGCGTCCTCGGCAGCGACGAGTGGCGCGAGGATCCGCGCTTTGCGAGCGCCGACGCGCGCTGGGCGAACCACGACGCGCTGGACGAGCTGATCGCCGCCTGGACCTCCTCGCGCGACAAGTTCGAGGTCGCCGAGCTGCTGCAGGCGGCCGGCGTGGCGGCCGGCGCGGTGCTGCAGGCGCCCGAGGTGCTCGCAGACCCGCAGCTCGCCGCTCGCGGGTTCTGGGACCAACTGGAGCTGACCGGCTGGGGCGAGGTGCCCGTGCAGCGCTACTTCTCGCCGCACATCGACGGCGAGTCGTTCGGCGCGAGAGGTCGCGGCCCGCACCTGGGCGAGCACACCGACGAGCTGCTGCGGGAGCTCGGCGCGAGCGACGAGGAGATCGCGGAGCTGCGCGAGGCAGGCGCCGTCGTCGGCCACCCCGTCGCCCTCGACAACGACTTCGCGCGCGACGCGGTGACGATGCGCCTCGATCCGTACATCGAGCTTGGCTCGGTGCTGCGCGTCGACGAGGACTTCCGCGAGCGGGTGGCGCGCGGGGCGGGGTAGCGCCGGCGGGGACAGGCCTCCGTGACCCCTGGCTGACCCCCACGCGCGAGGACCGGGCTACCGCGGCGAGGGGAGGCGCAGCATGCGCTTCTTCGAAGGCCTGAAGGTGATCGACCTGACGCAGGTCTGGATCGGCCCGATGATGACGAGGATCCTCCGCGACCTCGGCGCCAACGTGATCAAGATCGAGCGCACGGACACGCCGGACCAGGTGCGCTCCGGCTTCCTCGCAGGCAACAACGCGAGCGGTGACTTCTGGAACAACCGCTCGCAGTACTTCGCCGCCCGCAACGCCGGCAAGCGCGCGATGCAGCTTGACCTGCGCAGCGAGCAGGGCCGCGAGATCCTGATGCAGTTGCTCAAGGACGCCGACCTCCTGGCGGAGAATTTCACGCCGGGCGCGATCCGGCGCATGGGCCTCGGCTACGACGACCTCAAGGAACGCTTCCCGCGCCTCGTCTACGTCTCGATGAGCGGCTACGGGCAGTACGGCCCGATCGCCCACCGCAAGGCCGTGGGGATGAGCATGGAGCCCGCCTCGGGCGCCGTCGCGGTGACGGGATATCCGGGCGACGACCCGCTCAAGACGGGGCAGACCTGGGTCGATCACTACGCCGGGCTGCACGCCTGCGCGGGGGTGATCACCGCGCTGATCTACCGGCAACGCACGGGCCGAGGCCAGCATGTCGATGTCTCGATGCAGGAGGCGACGATCCCGACGCTCGGCCGGCACCTCGCCGACTACCTGCTGAACGGCCGCATCAAGGTCGGCGGCGACGGCAACCGGCGCCCCGGTATGGTGCGCGGCGCCTACCCTTGCGAGGGCGACGACGACTACGTCGCCATCTCCGCACGCGACGAGGCCCAGTGGATCGCGCTCTGCGGCGTGCTCGGCAGCGACGAGTGGCGCGAGGACCCGCGCTTCGCGAGCGCCGACGCGCGCTGGGCGAACCACGACGCACTCGACGAGCTGATTGCCGAATGGACCTCCAGTCGCGACAAGTTCGAGGTCGCGGAGTTGCTGCAGGCGGCGGGCGTCGCGGCCGGGGCGGTGCTGCAGGCGCCCGAGGTGCTGGCCGATCCACAGCTCGCCGCGCGCGGGTTCTGGGACCAGCTGGAACTGACGGGCTGGGGCGATGTGCCGGTGCAGCACTACTTCTCGCCGCACATCGACGGCGAGTCGTTCGGCGCCAGGGGCCGCGCGCCGCAGCTGGGCGAGCACACCGACGAGCTGCTACGCGAGCTGGGCGCGAGCGAGAAGGAGATCGCGGAGTTGCGCGACTCGGGCGCGGTCGTGGGGCACCCGGAAGTCCTCGACAACGACTTAGCACGCGACGCGCTGACGATGCGCCTGGAGCCGTACATCGAGCTCGGCTCGGTGCTGCGCATCGACGAGGACTTCCGCGAGCGGGTGGCGCGCGGGGCTGGGTAGCGGCGCAGAGCGGGAGCCTCGCGGGCGGTCGGCCTCAGGCGGGGCGTCGACTGTCGGGCAGGAGCATCCGGGATCAGCGGCGGACGCGGGCGAACGTCCACTCGTCCTCTTCGGTGTCGAGATCCCGGGGACGATCGAGGTCGAAGCCGGAGCGGGGTCGGGAGCCGCGCACGGTCACGAGCCGGAAGGGCTGCACCTCCGACGGCTCCGGTCGCTTCAAGGCGTCGCTCAGCACGCCGGCGATGAACGCGCTCACACTGCGGCCCTGCGCCGCGGCCTCACGCCGCACCTGCGTTGCCAGGTGGTCGTCGAGCGAGATGGTCATCCTCATGGTGACGATCATACCGGTGACGTGTCACTGGACACGAGGCTAGGACTGCTCGCCGATCTCGAAGCGCTTCAAGAAGCGCACGCCAACCAACAGCGAGACGGCGACGACGATGGCCGAGGCGATCAATGCCTGCGAGCCATCGAGGCTGGCGGTTACCTCGGGCGCCGAGGTCAGCGCATCGCTGATGCCGAAGACGTACTGGCGGACGCTGATCCAGCGCGTGCCGTCGAAGAGGCTCGTGATGAACGCCTCCCAGACGAAGACGTAGACGAGGCCGATGATCAGCGCGCGGCCGGTGATCGTGCTGAGGCCGACGAACAGCGTGCTGTAGACGATGCTGCCGGCGATGCCGGCGACCACCGCGGCCAGCCAGAGTGAGTCGCTCCCGAGTCCCTCGAGTGCAATCAGGACCATGATCAGCGTCGCGGGGACGGTCAGCACCATCGTCGCGAGGGAGGCGACGACGGCCTTCGCCACGACGATGCGCCAGCGGGCGATCGGCCGCGCCAGCAGGTAGACGATCGTCCCGTCCTCGACCTCCGAGCCGAGCGCGGCCGTCCCGAAGACCAGCGCGCCGATCGGCAGCAACAGCGTGAACACGAACCCGCCGACCATATCGACGGTGAAGCCGTACGCCCCCTCGGTGTCCCCCGCGAGGCGGTACAGCAGCGTGATCACGATCGGAATGAGCGCGAGCAGCGCGATCACGATCGCGCGCCGCTGCCCGAGCAGCTGGTGCGCCGTCAGCATGAGCAGCGTGCGCGTCATGATCCCACCAGGTACGAGAACACGCTCTCGAGGGACTCGTCGGCGGGACGTAGCTCGCGAAGCGTGACGCCGCTGTCGCGCACCGCGCGCCCGATGGCGGCCGTGAACGCGCCGAAGTCGCTCGTGCGCACGTCCATGCGCCCGTCGCTGATCTCGATGGCGGCGACGTGCGGAAGACCGACCAGCGCCGCAGCCAGCGCCCGGTTGTCGCTGGAGCGCAGTTCGAAGGTGTGCGGCCGGTCGGTCATCAGGTGGCGGATCTGGCGGAAATCACCCGAGGCCGCGAGCCGTCCGTTGACAACCACCAGCACGTTCTCGGCGAGGCGCTCGACCTCCTCGAGAATGTGCGAGGAGAAGAGGATCGTGCGGCCCTCGGCGGCCCGGCGCCGCAGCATCTCCATGAGCTGGAGGCGCTGGCGCGGGTCGGTGCCGTTGAACGGCTCGTCGAGGATCAGCACGTCCGGGTCGTGCACGAGCGCGGCGGCTATCTTCGCGCGCTGGCGCATGCCCTTCGAGTAGCCGCCCATCGCCCGATCCTGCGCGTCCTCCAGCTCGACGAGGGCGACGGCTCGGCGCGCGGCCTCGTGCGGGTCGGCGAGTCCGTGCAGGCGCGCGCTGGCGAGCGCGAAGTCGCGCGCGCCGAGGAAGGGGTAGATCGCTTCCCGCTCCGGCACGAGGCCGACGCGGCGGAAGATCTCGGTGTTGCGCCACGAGGGCTCGCCCAGCACCTCGACCGCGCCGGCGGAGGGCCGCAGGAAGCCGGAGATCATGTGCAGCAGCGTGCTCTTGCCCGCGCCGTTGGGACCGAGCAGCCCGGTGATGCCGGGTCCGACGGAGAAGGAGATGTCGTTGACCGCGACGACGTCGCCGTACCAGCGCGAGACGTTGCGCACCTCGATCGCGGCGTTCGTCGCCGCTTCCGTCGCCATCAGATCGACCCCCGGAAGCGGCGGACGACGATCGCCGAGGCGAGTGCGGCCCAGGCGAGCGAAGCGAGCGGCCAGATATAGCCCGGGAAGTCCGCCCAGGCGACCTGGTTGATCGGCTCACCGTTGCGCGAGAACTCGTCCACCTGCGGGATCGCGTCGAAGATGTAGGCGGTGGAGCCGTCGATCACATGCAGCGGGCTGAGGAAGAGCGACCAGCGCACCTGATCGCTGTCGATCTCCGAGATGATGATGCCGACGACCGTGAGCGAGACGAAGAAGATCGCGACCACGCTGATCAGCGCGAAGGCGCGGCGCTCGGCGTAGGAGGCGACCAGGATCCCCACTGCGCCGAACGTGACACAGAGGATCAGGCCGCTCGCAACGAACCGCGGAACGTCGTCGACGTTGTCGCGCATCCAGTCGAGGCCGTTCGCGGCCCCGAGCGCGTTGCCCGCGAACATGACCACCTGCGGCAGCACGGTCAGCGCGAGGAGGCTGCTTGAGAGCGCCGCGATCTTCGCCAGCGCGTAGTCGTCGCGCTCGATCGGGCGCGAGAAGTAGAGCGCGAGCGTGCGGGAACGCCGGTCGTTGCCGACGAGGTCCGAGGCGATCGCCGCGACGAAGATCACGAGGATGAACTGGATGATCCCGTAGTAGTCCCGAGGCGCGAAGATCTCAAAGTCGTCCGCCGGCACGACGGCGCCCACAATCAGCGTCACCACGGCCGGCGTGAACGCGAACACGACCAGCCCGAAGGCGAGCACCTTGGGCAAGGCGCCGCGTCCGATGCCGAAGGCGTTGCGCAGGCTCAGCAAGTAGAGCGACCAGAGCGCGTAGAGGCGGCCGAGCCGAGGGCCTTCATAGCCCTGGTAGCCGAGGTCGTAGATCGCGCCGCTCGGCGCGGGCTCAGGCGTCGTCACCCGCGGTCTCCGTTGCGGGCTGGAACAGCTCCTCCAGCGTGCGGCGGCGGCGTTCGAGCCGCACGAGGGGCAGCTCGAGCGTCACGACGGCGTCGAGGATCGTGTCGTGCACGCCGTCCGCGCCGCCGGCCGCGGCGACCTCGACGGTGCGGCCGAGCGCCTGCACCTCGAGCCCGCGCTCTGCCAGCAGCGCGGCGAGGCGGTCGGCGTCCCACTCGACCTCGACCGCGAGTACGGCGGTCTCGTCGGTCAGCTCGGCGATGCGGCCGGTGCGCATCAGCTGGCCGCTCTCGATCACGATCAGGCCCTCGCAGACGCGCTCGATCTCGCTGAGCAGGTGCGAGGACATGATGATCGAGATCCCGAACTCGTTCCCCGTGCGCGCGACGAGATCGAGCATCTCGTCGCGGCCCTGCGGATCGAGCCCGTTCGTCGGTTCGTCCAGGAAGAGCAGCTCCGGGTCGTGGACGAGCGCCTGCGCGAGCTTGACGCGCTGCTTCATGCCGGTGGAGTAGCCGCCGACGTGGCGGTAGCGCTCCTCGAAGAGCCCGACGTGGCGCAGCACCTCGGCGGCGCGCTCGCGCGCGTGCGAGGGCGGGATGCCGCTCATCCGCGCCATGTGGATCACGAAGTTCGTTGCGGACTGATCGGGCGGCAGGCAGTCGTGCTCCGGCATGTAGCCGACGCGCTCGCGGACTCGCAGCCCCTCGCGCGCCGCGTCCAGGCCGAGCACCTCGGCGCTGCCGGAGGTGGCGTCGACGAGGCCGAGCAGGATCTTGATCAGGGTGCTCTTGCCGGCGCCGTTCGGCCCGACCAGGCCGACGATGCCCGGCTCCACCTCGAGCGAGAGGCCGTCGAGGGCGGTGACGGCGGAGTAGCGCTTGGTGAGGCCTGCGGTCTCGATCAGCGCCATCGGTTCACTCTCGCCGCGCCAGCACTATGAGGCACGGAAGGCTCTTACACAAACAGGTCAGACAAAGAACGAGCCGCAGTTCACGTCCAGTGATTGGCCGGTGATCGCCCTCGAACGATCGGAGGCGAAGAAGACGACCGCCTCGGCGATCTCGGCGGGGGTGGCGATGCGATTGAGGGCGGACTCGGCGGCCTGCTCATCGTGGATGGTCTGGTAGTCCACGCCGCGTTCCTCCGCGAGTTGCTCGAACCAGGCCCGCAGCCCCTCGCCCATGATGCCGGCTGGGACGACGGTGTTGACGCGGATGTTGTCCCCGCCCAGCTCAAGGGCGAGCGTCTGCGAGGCGGTGAGCAATGCGGCCTTGGAGGCGGCGTAGGGGCCGTGGCCGCGCAGGGCCTGCCGCATCGAGACGGTGCTGATCATCACGATCGAGCCGCCGCCGCCTTCGCGCATTGGCGGAATCACGGCCTGCGTGAGGTTGAGCGTCCCGCCGAGGTTGACCCGGATCGGGAGCTGGATCTGCCGCTCGCTGGCCTCGGCCAGCGGCACCTCGTGGCCGCCGCTGGCGGCGTTGTTGACGAGCACGTCGATGCGCCCGAACTCCTCGAGCGTGCGCTCGACGAGGTTGCCGCACTGCTCTCCGTCCGCGACGTTCGTCGGGACGCACAGCGCGCGCCGGCCGAGCGCCCGGACCTCGGCGGCGACCTCCTCGAGCCTCGAGGGCGTGCGGGCGGCGAGCACGATGTCGGCGCCGTCGCGCGCGCAGGCGAGCGAGATGTCGCGGCCCATGCCGGGCCCGATGCCCGAGACGACGACGATCTTGTTCTGGAGGATCACGGCGCCGTCAGCGGCCCCGCGGCGTCATACGAAGAACGAGCCGCAGTTCACGTCCAGTGACTGGCCGGTGATAGCCCTCGAGCGGTCCGAGGCGAAGAAGACGACCGCCTCCGCGATCTCGGCGGAGGTGGCGATGCGGTTGAGGGCGGACTCGGCCGCGCGCTCGTCGTGGATCGTCTGGTAGTCGACGCCGCGCTCCTCGGCCAGCTGCTGGAACCAGTAACGGAGCGCCCCGCCCATGATGTAGCTGGGTACGACGGTGTTGACGCGGATGTTGTCCTGGCCAAGCTCGAGGGCGAGCGTCTGCGCCGCCGTCATCAGCGCGGCCTTGGATGCGGCGTAGGTGCCGCGGCCGGGCTGGATGCGGCGCATCGCCAGCGTCCCGGTGATCACGATCGAGCCGCCGCCACCCTCGCGCATCGCGGGGATGACGGCCTGCGTCATGTTCATCGTGCCGCCAAGGTTGATACGGATCGCGTGCTGGATCTGGCGCTCGGTCGCCTCGGCGAGCGCGACCTCATGGCCGCCGGTGGCGGCGTTGTTCACCAGTACGTCGACGCGCCCGAACTCCTCGAGCGTGCGCTCGACGAGGTTGCGGCACTGGTCGGCGTCCGTGACGTTCGTGGAGACGCAGAGCGTGCGCCGGCCGAGCTCCTGCACCTCGGCCGCGACGGCCTCGAGGTTGGCCTGCGTGCGGGCGGCGAGCACGATGTCTGCGCCGTCGCGCGCGCAGGCGAGCGAGATGTCGCGGCCCATGCCGGGGCCGATGCCTGAGACGATGACGATCTTGTCTTCGAGCATCACTGCGCCCGCGTCTCCGCGCCGGGCTGGGTCGCCGGGGTCGGCGCGGTCGTGCTAGCGGCGGTCGTAACCGCGGCCACCGCCACCGCCGCCGCCGTAGCCGCCACCACCGCCGCCGCCGCGGTAGCCGCCGCCACCGCCGCCACCGCCGTAGC